>CAZHCH010000033.1:0-30952 GCA_964530985.1 uncultured Pirellulaceae bacterium
GACCGTCACGGTCTTTCGGTGATCGAGGTTTTGACTTCGATTGTCGTTGCTCTTGTCGGCCTTGCCGGTGTTTTGGCAATGATCCCCTTTTCTATCAAACAAACTCAATCGGGTTTGGACCAAGACGCAGCAACCACAATGGCTCGCAATGCGTTGTCCAACTTTGAAGCCTCCGGCTACGAAGTCGTCTCCAACATTCCGGGCTCACAATTCAAACAACTGAACTGGATTAACATCACTGGCAGTAACGCGGGTAGTAACGTGACGACGGCAGTAGGTAATCCCGTAGTTTGCATTGATCCGTTGGGCTTCCTCGAGGCAGGAGTTACTTCTTTTCCCTTCAACAGCGATGTGAATTTATTCGACACAGTCAACCTTGCCCGTCCAGGTATTCAACGTGATGCGATGGGCGACCCAATAATTGATGCGAGTGGCAACCCGCTGCCGATTCCGTTCCAACTCGCCGACGCTCGACGTATGTTTCGTCTGACTGACGATCTTGTGTTTGAGGAATCTGACGATCCAAATGTCGAAGATTCGGACCTGAACGGTCCGCAACAAATATTTAACGAAGGTGTTAATCCTGCAGACGGATCCATCATACAACTCAGTCGCCAATCCACTGGAGCCGTTTCTTGGTGTGCGATTGCTCAGCCGATCATCAATGATCCAAACGCTGAAGAAGTTGACACCTATAAGTTCCACGTACTGGTTTTCAAAGATCGAGTTACCGATCCAACAGTGCCTGAAAGTGCAATGGCTGCCGCCACAGTGACTCCACCGATGGCTCCTTTCGCTCAACCGCTATCGACAATAGAGATCGATAGGCCACTAAATGATTCCATCCGTCGCAACGACTGGGTGATGCTGTTCAATCAAGACCCGGATCCGGCTTCAGGACCAGAGGCCTTTCGCACTAACATCGCATTCGCAAGAGTCTCGAACTTTTTCAGCGATGGTATGACTTCTACCCTTACACTCGATGGTCCTGACTTTGATTTCACGAACCCCACTACGGTCATCCACTTAAGAGACGTGGTTGCTGTTTTCCCACGTACGAGCAAATTAGAAACCATTTCCGCCGACTGGACTGTCAACAACTAGACAATGGATGCGGATTCCCAGTCAATCAATGCTGGACTAAGCCGCCTCCACCATCACCCCAACTCACTTCCTCACAAAGAAAACTAAGCTTTCTGCAGGAGACAATACCATGAACCAAACATTCAAACCCAACCGTCAAGGCATCACGCTGTTATTCGTCATCAGCATGATTGTATTGTTTTTGTTACTGGGCACTGCCTTTGTAGTCGTTGCGAACAATTTCAATCGGGAATCTATTCGACGTATCGGCAGCAACGTGCCCGAGGGTAAAGGACAGTTCCAAGGCAATCAATTGATTGACGAAGCAATCCTTCAGGTGATTCGTGGGGTCGATCTGCGCGACGTGGATTCCCCGTTACGAGCTCATGACCTCTTAGCCGATCAGTATGGCTACGGAGTTCGAGCTTTCGTTTCACCCAGCACGTTCGCAACCGGTGGCACCACGGGCGCAACCGTTGCGCCAGATTTCATTGGCGGCGAAGCTTTTATCCAGTTTGCTTTAGATTCAGACCCTAATGCCGATCCTGGTGACGCGCCCGACAATATGTGCTTCGATTTACTAAAACTTGATCTAATGGATGAACTTGATCCAATGGATGATATTCCACTCCTTCAACCACTATCCCCCGATGGATTGAACGGAACTTTTGGTGGACGAGTGCTGTCCTTTATTTCAGGGCCGGCCCAAGGCTTTTCAACCCGAATCACGGCCGATGCGTTTACTCCCAATGGTACCCTTCGATTCCGTATTCCTGCGACTTCGATCACGGGCGATATTATCACTGCTATCGACTTGGAAAACCTTGCTGGCTCCGAAGTCATCATCAATGGCCGTGATTTCAGTGGTGGTACAAGCAGAATAATTGATGGAGACCAACAGGCTAAACTAATCAATCTTGTAGGGCAGCAGCATCGTGAACTTGTTTTTACTAGTGACATGCCGCTTAATCCCTTTGCGATGTCCAGCGGCCTCTTAAGTGAATCAGGCTATACGAATGAACCTTGGGATGCCGCGGACTTCGCCAATCCATTCCTGTCGGGATTTGATAGAAACGGTACATTGATCCCAAGCTTCTATCGACCAAGGGCCTTCGACAGTGTTAGAGATTTACCTTCCTTATTTGCTGATAACCTAGGAGGCCTCCCCTTCTTTCATGCATTTGACGAAGGTGATGACCGCATGCCTGACGTGGACACCGACAACGACGGCATAGCTGACTCGTTTTGGATGGACCTCGGCATGTCGATTGTGACCAATAGCAACGGGCAACGTTTCAAGCCGCTGTTTGCAATTCATATCCGAGATATGGATGGTTTATTAAACGTGAACGCCCACGGCAACATCACGCATACAAGACCTGATGGTTTTGTTGATGGCTTACAAGCTTGGGCTGGCGCACAACCCAATACACCACGCGGTCTTGGCATGGGCCCACCAGAAATCAACATTTTGGAGGCGCTTGACAATGACGTAGGTGATGCCGTTATAAAACTAGAACAAATCCTAGCTGGACGCTACGGTCCCGACGGACTACCTGGGAATGGGGTAAATTCGTTCCGATCACGCGCCAAGCTGTTTGGTCATCCAACAGACCCAGTCAATCCGGATACTAATCAATTCGGAACTACCGGCGGGCTCTACAGCACTACCATGGACATCTATGGACGGTTCCGCATCGGAACGACAGCAAGTTCCAATTCAGGCTTCGACAATTTTACGGATCCGAACTTCAACAACTTCAACAACAGTTTGCCGCAAATCGATATGTTGAGCTCACGTGAATTCAATGCCTTCTTGGATGACATGGGCAACCCTACATTCGACGATGAGTTCACCGGCAATCCCTACGAAATGTCACTCAGTGGCGATGCGCCTGGCGACACTCCCTTCACAGTCGAAGAACTCGAAAGACTACTACGCCCAGACGACATTGACTCGTTGGCACTACCCAATCGCCTGTCCAATATCGTTGACGAAAACACAGGGTTATTTACGACTCTCAGCTTTGATGTGCCAACGTTATATCGCAGTTTCCCAGAAGAGATCGATTCCAATCTTCAACGTCTAGCTGACCTAAATCTAATTTCTGGGCTAACCGATGCGCAGCGTCTGTCTCTGATTAACGTCCAGCTCAATCAGCAACTAGCATTTGCACCGGAGCTTTATTTTGGTTTAAAAATGGACCTTAATCGTCCCTTCGATGACGGCATCGACAGCAACAACAATCAAACCACCGGTGAACCAGCTGAGACAACACAAGCAAACAACGTAGATGCTTTAGGTGTCTTGGGAACAGCTGATGAAACCGAAATGGACTTGGATTTTGGTCTCGATGGAAACGTCAATAGCGGAGATTCGCCTCGTGTAATTTACGCGCGTAACTTATACATGTTAGCAATGCTGCTACTGGATCCAGTTTCTTTGGATACGGGTGATGTCGATAACGACGAACGGCTTGTGTTTGCTCGATCGATGGCTCAATGGGCCGTGAACGTAGTTGACTTCCGCGATGCGGATTCAATTCACACGCGATTTGTCTACGATCCGAACCCTTTCGATGCCGCAGGTTGGAATCCTGTGTTTGATGACATCGATAATGCCACCGGAGAGGTTACAACACCTGCTCCTTTTGCAGTCTGGGGGTGTGAACGACCAGAACTGCTAATCTCTGAAACCCTTACGGTACACATTCAAAACTTCCAAAACCTTGAACCGGACCCTAATGAGGATCCAGACTGGCGGCAGCGTTTACGCCCGGAACCCTTTGCTTACTTCGAAGTCTACAATCCTTGGACTCAAAATCGCTTGACCCAACGACCTCCTGCCGAACTGTACGACAGCAATGTTACTGGTGTTGATCTTGGAAAACTGGCTCCTGATGGCAACCCTGTTTGGCGTTTTGAAGTCGAGCGCTCTATGTCTAACGATCCGCAGCTTCTAAACGAAGGTTTCAAGCCACTACGTTATGTATACATGGCCGACCCAACGCAAGATCTTAGAGATCCTGACAACCCTCAACCCTCGGTGAACCCCATTAGATACAACGACGAATCCAGTAAAAATCAAGTAGCAGATGATATCGCCGTTTTCTTCGGTAACACCAACGTCACGGTACCACCTGGCAGGCACGCACTGATCGGTACGCGAGGATTTAAAGAAGATCCTGACGCTGACGATGACGATGAAGACACCTTTGAAGTATTCATAGGCCGTAAAGAAAACGAAATGGATCCCAATATTGGTTTAACATCGCCAGACCCATCTCGTGATGACCTACTGCTTAATGAAACAACTCGCCTTGCATTAAATGCTGATACAGGGACAGTGACTCGGTACACGAACAGCGACGTTCCAGAAAGCACTCGCCGAGCTTCGATTGTGTTTATCGATCAAGCTTCTGTGGTGTCACCAACTGGTGTTGCTGATACGCGAGGACCTCGTAAGTTTTCTCTCACCGACCCAAGGGAAGGGTATCCAGAGCCGGAGACACTAATCCCAGATGGTGGCATATATGACAATCCCTCGTCGACTCCTTTAGATCGAATCGATGGCGAGCATATCAATGATTTAGACTTACCTGCAATCTTACCGGGTGGCGACGGAATGACCCCCAGCTTCCGTTTCATTCGCTTACAGCGTTTAGCCAATCCTTTGATGCCTTGGAATGCGGTTGAAAATCCGTACTTGACCATTGATACCATGGAAGCAGACTTGATATCTTTCAACGGCGCCGCCGAAAGCGTCTCAGGCTTTCCAAACAACGGCCTAGACCCCGCACCTTTTATGGACGCACGGGGCGGGCCAGCCGTTTCGCATGAACGGTTTGGTGACCAGCAAACGGAGATTGTAGGTGATAACATATTGATCGAAAACAGCAACAATCTCTGGAGACACCAGCGTCTACAAAATCCTCGGAGCGCTTCTGGCCCCAGCAGTGATGGCCATTTTTTTGAACGAATATTTACTGAATCACTGGGCCGAACCAATGACACCTACATTAACTCGCCAGCGCTTTTCCCTTGGTTGACTTGGAACAATCGTCCTTTTGTCAGTCACATGGAAATCATGAACGTGCCTTACTTAGCGCCTGATCGTTTGACCTATAGCCGGCAAGTCAATGCCCACGCTAATGACCCGACGATTCGTTCGGAACAAGCATTTTCAATCGACGATGGTTTTTTGGGCAATCTCTACACCGGCCGGAGATTGTTTGCTGGGAAATTATCAGGTCCATATGGTCATTTGATAAACTTCTTTGGCAGCCAAGAGAACACGCCAAGCCGGAATGACCATTCACATGCATATCGATTACTGGATTTCTTAGAAGTACCGAGTCGATTTGTAGGCAATGAATCGTGGTACCTTGCCGATGGCGAAACAGGCGTTTTACAACATCCCTTTAATACAATTCCCCACTATCGTGTCCCAGGGAAGATCAACCTCAACACAATCCCACCGACATCGCCTGGTGCTAATGCGTCGGTTGTATGGGATGCCTTGGCAGGAGAATACAGGCAAACGGTAACCTGGGAGAACTACAAAGATTCACTGTATGGTGGTCTACCTATAGGCACAAACGTGACCGATTTCAGGAACCCATTCCGACCCGCTGCTGCCGCTAACTCGGTGTACGGTAGGTTCGACCATCGTCCCTTTCCTATTGATGCCACCCTACTCCGGCCGCGGCCATTGACTAATCCCAATCCAATGCCTGACCAAATTAATGGTCGAGCACTATTCGATTACGACTCCACCAATGCATCAGATAACACGGACCGCAGTTTCGCATTCCGAAACGGCTTTCGGACTCGACTCGCGAACATGACCACGACCAAGTCCAGC
Organism: uncultured Pirellulaceae bacterium; assembly: GCA_964530985.1. Classification (GTDB taxonomy): domain Bacteria; phylum Planctomycetota; class Planctomycetia; order Pirellulales; family Pirellulaceae; genus Mariniblastus. The sequence continues at coordinate 5,948 of CAZHCH010000033.1, forward strand.
GTGTTCGCATGCTGGATCACTGCTGGCTTTTTTGAAGTCGACCAAGCTGGTAATCTGGTCGATACGGCCGGAGTTCCTGTCGATGACGACGACGATCCAGCAACCGAACCGAATCGCCTACGGCCAAAATACCCTATTAACGGACAGGCTGCTGAAATTGGAGCTGAGTCCGGTGAACAGGTTCGACATCGAGGGTTCTTTATCTTCGATCGTTCGATTCCAGTTGCCTACGAACCAGGCAAGAATCACAACATCGACAAAGCAATCTTGCTGAAAACCATCATCGAGTAATGCACTGCGGCAATAGCCCAAGCATGAAACATGCCGTCGATTAGTTAAAATGCCCGTATCCACTTAATCCGGCGCTGCCCAGCAGCGCCGGTTTTTTTACGTGGCGTTTTTTAAGGGCGCGTTCGTAGTAATGCCTTTAGGCTTACCCGCCCGTAGCATGGGCACTCTTGCCCGTCACCACAAGGTTAACGCAAAACAATTGCCTCACGCGAAGGCGTTAAGCCGCAAGGGCCCGAAGTGTGATCGCGAATGACTCTTTGCGTCCTAGCGCCTTCGCGGCTTTGCGTTAATTTCTCATAGAGTAACGGACCTAGCACTACCCGCCACCCAATACAACTTCCTGCCACGTTTTGGCCATGAGTGCGTGGCCGGCCATCGAAGGGTGGACTCCATCGGCAGCCCAAAACGCGGCTGCCGGCCCTGCCGCAATCGCTTGGTCGAACATCGTTTGGAACGGCACCCAGATCGCTCCCGCAGCGTCGCAAACTTCCCGTGCGACCTTGCGGCGATCATCAAACTCTGGATACCACGTATCTTTAACCGCGCCGACCCTCAATGCAAACGGTTCGCAGATCACAATCTTGGTCTCGGGAAGCTGGCGTTTGGTACTGGCCAACAACTCCGTAAACCCAACTCGGTAGGTCTCTGTTGTGCCGTCGTACTTCCCGTCAATTTTATGCCAGAAATCGTTTACGCCCACCAAGATACTCAGCACACTGGGCTTCAACGCAATGCAGTCTTTATCCCATCGCTTTTGCAAGCTTGGAACGCGATTGCCACTGATCCCGCGATTATAAAACTTCAGATCGAGCGTTGGATGGTTCAGTAACAAGTCACCTCCGATTCGCAGCGGATAGCCAACCCCCATCGCACGAGAATCGTTCACAGTCTTGCGGTGTTTGTCTCGATGGCAATCCGTAATCGAATCACCTTGAAACAGAACCGTATCTCCCTTGCTCAGTTTTAAACGAGACGATTCTGCTGCGGATCCGACATCGGCCGCGATCGTCGAAATCAACGTCGCCGAACCAATACCAACGGCAGTGTAAGTCAGAAGCTCTCTGCGGCTGGGTGATTTCATCGCGGGGCTTACCTTCGAAATTTAAAAATGATTCAGATTCGAACCAGCTTAAAGACCACGATTAATTTTGTCAAAGAAGTTCGTAGTACCCACCGTAAATCAGTTTTACAAGTTAGGCAAACTCTTTAAATGGTAACCCGACGCGTTAGCGAGGATTTTCACGAGTTCCTCGCTAACGCGTCGGGTTACCAATACCACTCAGCTTCAAAAACTGATTTGCCCTGTCGTTGTACCGCCTTCCGCACACTCCCCACACTTCTGGCGGAAATTCGGCTAGGGCCAATATTACAAACTAACGCCTAACGCGCTTCGATCGCTCCCATATCAAGCGAACCAACGAATCGATTTTGCCCCGTCACGTCAAAAAAGAAATGGTCACCGGTATCGAAACCTCGATTGCGGGCCGGACTAGAACCGGACAGTTCAAAAGTGCCAGGAATCAACTGGGCGTCCGCGTTTATGTTGCTGAAATCGAATTCGACATCTCGCGTGGGGCCATCAAACAAATTGAAAAAGAAAATCGCTTCGATGGAATCGAATTCGAATGCAGCGAATCGATTACGGGCTGAAATCAGGACATTGTTGTAAACGTAGACACGTTCTGATTCCACCACCGACACCTCGCCACCAAAATCGAAACTGTCAAGGTTATTCCTGCAAGTATTGTTGCGAATGCGAATATTTTGGCTCAGGAAGCAATGAATACCTTGCCCGCCGTTGTCAAAACATAAATTGTTTTCGATGGTTGTTTCACGATCGTATCGCACTCCATTTCCGGTAGGCCGTTGTTCATTGAAAAAGTCGTCGACCACAATTCCGTTGCCGTCTGTGGGACGACCAAAGTCTATGTTGTCGATTAAATTTCGATTATCGAACGACGTGTTGTTACGAATAATAATACCAAACCGTCGATCATCGTTTCCACGATATTGGGGTTGGTAAACCGAGATCCCGCTGTGCTGACTAGGGTTAAAAAAAGCGTTGCTGTGGACAATGTTCCATTCACAAAGAATCCAGTCAGACTGGTCAAACCCAATACCGCCACCAAAACAATCGTGCACCCGACAATTCCTAACCGCCACATGATGGCAGCGTACAAAATCGATCCCTTTGGTCTGCCCTGACGCGTTGAAGTTGCTCACGTCGAACCCTTCGATCGTTATATAGCTTTGGTCTGCTGTCGCCAAATGGCCGATCAAGCGTGCTCCTTCATGGCTTTCGGACCGAATGAGAATGACACGGTTGGGTTGACCGCTTCTTCGAATTTGCACGCCCTCGTTATATTGTCCAGAAAGCACGACAACTTCGTCACCTGGGTTCGCTTCGTCAACGGCGCGTTGGATCGTTCGCCATGGCGTTGAACGATTACGAGCTTGACCGCGCGACCGCTGATTGTTGCCGTTGGTGGCGACGTACAGGGTATCCGAAAAACTGACCTGAGGCGCAAATGCCCAAGCGCACACCGTCAGCAGCGAAAAAATGATAACCGTTGGGATCTTTAATAGTCGTGATCGCATGTTTTATTCTCGAAAATACTAAGCACCGCGCAGCCAAAGAACACGATAGGAATTATTGGCACAAACTCGAAGATGTCAAATGTGGAACACAGCCACCAGTGTAAGCCAAATGCTATTACAAACTGGGTAATTTCACCAAAAGAATGTGAGTCCGCAGACCCGCCTTTAGTTCGAAACCACACCAAAACCGGGACTAAAAACTAGTCCCACAGTGTTTTTTGTTTGGGTGTGGCGATCTTTGGCTTTGGTTTGGTCGGAGATAGCGTGGTGGGTTGAACAGCCGGTTTGCTATCAGGGTCTTGCGGTTCGGATTCATTCACATTCGTCTTATCGCTCTCGGACTTTAGGCCAACAGGGGCCTTTGAGGCAACTTTCTTCACTGCGGTTTTCTTTTCTGGCGAGAAATCAATCGCTCCTTCAATTGCATGCAAGTTGACGATTTGTCCGTTTTCGACAAAGACCAGCCGAGTAGAAATCCTGTCCACGGGAAGCTTTAAGAACGTTGCCGCTGCGGTGCGATAAGCTTGTAGTTGCGGTCGATGTCGGCTGATGTGATCGTGCAATTGTGACGACTCCAACCGTTCGGTTTTCAAATCAATAATATCCGCGCCGATCAATTGGTCTCCACAATAAATCATAACCATCCGATCGATCACACCTTGAAGGTACCCCGCGTCGGTCGCTACAGCAAACCGCCGTTCAGTGCACACTGCAACCCGATTGGGTTGGATCGCGATTTGGTCATCATCGACCATCGCCAAGCCCATGTAAGTCGTCTCGTAGCCGCGACGCGAAAATAGGTTTTTGATTTTTGGTTTGTCCAGCAATCCATAAAAGTCATCAATGTATGGCTGGAAGTCACCGATGGTGGGAGCCAGTGATCGCAGAAACGACTCCAATTGGTCCGCCGTCGGTAAATTCTCGTCGGCCCAGATTAGCTTTTCGAAACAGCCATGCAAAATCCGTCCTCGTTCCAACGACGCGAGATTCCCCCAGCTTTCAAACGCCTGACTCAAGTCAACCTGATCCCCCTCGGACACCAGCGAAGGCAAAATCTTGGGAAGGCCACGCCGCGAAGTAACTTTCTTCGAAACGTTGGCCGGCTTTAACTGGACTTTGCCCGGCAGGTAGAAAGTTCCCAACTGATGCGGGTCGTCCGGTTCAACTGCAACTTCACGATCGGTTTGATACCACTTGGGATCACCTTTTTTGTGCAAGACACCCTCGGCTCGATTACCATCGGTTAACGTGGCAACCAACACACCCGCTGGCGACTTATGATCAGGCTTGGCGCCATGAGACACAATAATATGAATGGCATGTACCGCGCGGGTTAGCATGACATACAGCACACACATTGCTTCCCGGACGCTCTGTTGCCGATCGTCATCGAACAAAGCTTGAAAATCGCTGGGTAACAATGCCCGCCTTTTTTCGCCGACGTAGCGAGAAGCGATGTCGATCGGCGCGGTTGGAGATTCTCGGCCGACCACAACCGACGGTGTCTGCCCGGCCCAGCCGCGCGATGAAAGTTGGTAGGGCAATACAACCACGTCGAACTCCAACCCTTTAGATTTGTGAATCGTCATCACACGAACGTTGGCCGAGTTCTGACCGCTGACTTTGAATTCTTCGCGGATGTATTCGACAAAATTCCCCGGCCGAAGTTCTTTCAAAACGTCTACCGGTCGATCGTACGCAGCGCGGATCAATTGCTGCAGGCGTTCGGTTTCGCGTTTGGTGGAATGATCGACTAATTTACGAGCCAAGGATTCAACCGTGGGCCCGTACCCGTCGTCAATCAACTGCTTGCGAAGTTTCGCCGCTCCGGTTCGAGCCGCAGCAGCGTTTTCACTCGCATTGGCGTCCGATTCTGGTTCCAGCCCAAAGGTTTTGGCCAGCGGCGAGTGTGACAAGTGAAATCTTGCGAGGCTATCGCCCGGGTGATCCGCCATTCGAATTGCAGACAGCACCAGTTCAACGGCCGCGGAATCAGTTAGTGAGCTTCCGCCTTCCTCGCTGGCAGGAACTCCGATTTCTCGCAGTTCAGAAATCAATTCGGTGACTTCTTTGTTGCGCCGGACCAAGACGCCGATGGTTTTGTCCGCTGGCAGTTCGCGAACCAGTTGTCGAATTCGTTTGACCGCCGCTTTGTTCAGGTTTTGGTTGCGAAAATAATCCTTGCGGCCTTCCACGCGTTTGGCTTGCTGATCACACTCAGGAGCCATCTCCAACGTGACGTAACCTTTCAAATCGTCGCGAGCGGTCGAGTGTTCCGAAAACCATTGCGGCCAACTGTGGACGGCTTCATCGATCAATGGATCACCGCAACTGTAATTTTGGATGTTTTCAAAGACATCATTCACTAGGTCGATGACCACTTGCGAACTGCGATAACTTTTGGCTAAAGGCGGAGCTGAGGTCAAGTTGGGCAGGGTGCTGTCGACCACGTCAAAAATCTCAGCCACACCGCCACGCCAGCCAAAGATCGCCTGCTTCATATCGCCCACGCAAAAGAAGGAGCGACTACCATCGGTCTGTGCGACTACTTTTTGAGCGAACGGCTCCAGCACGTTCCATTGACTGGGCGAAGTATCTTGAAATTCGTCCAGCAGTAAGTGCCTGATTTGGTTGTCCAAACGAAACGAAAAATGATCGGTGTCGCATGTTTTGACAAACGCCTGCAGACGCTCAGTGACGTCCTCAAATCGCAAACTACCAGTAACGTCTTTGGAGTGCTCAAGCAATTCGCCAAACGGTTGCAATAGCTTGCTGGTCGAACGATTGATGTGGATAATTTGCTTGCTAATAAAATCTTGACAGTGCGGTAACAAACGATTGAAAATACTGAGCATTTCAGGTGTCAGCTTAGTCCTGCTGTAGCGTGGATTACCTTGTACAAAATTTTTGAACGCTGTCAGTTCAATTAATCCACTCCAATCGGACGCTTCTACCGCCTCCGCGATGACTCCCCAGTGCTTGGCTAGATTTTTCTTATCAGTGCTAACGGCATGAATTTCGTCTAGTAACGCATTCAACTGATCATCGCTCAGCGGAAAACCTTGCGGCTCCAAACGGTCCCAAGCTGCCGGCCCCGATTCACGAAAAACCAAATAAACGTTACGAACCGTGTCGCGAATCATCGACGCAACGCGACGCGACGCTTCACCCTTGGACAACATGTGCAACAAGTCCAACACAGATTCATCCTGCAGCACCTGTTGGATGGACTCGTCTTGCAGCGTCGCGATCTTTTGTTCGTCGACAATGTCCCAAGTCGGCGGCAAACCGATCTCCAAGCTAAACGCTTTCGCGACTCGGTTGAAGAAACTATCAAGCGTGCTGACTTCCAGTCGGTGCAAATTCCCCAGTAGCTGATGTAAGATCGTGGCAGCCAGCGGGCGGTCAAGCGCAATACCAATTTCACTGGCCAAATTCTCCGCGGCACCATCAGACAGAGCGGCGTCGGACAAACGCCGAATAATCCGGTCTAGAATCTCGCCGGCTCCCTTACGCGAAAACGTCGTCGCCAAAATCGAGTGACATTGAACACCAGAGAACAGCAACTGGAGATAGCGGTTTGACAGCGCAAAAGTTTTTCCAGTACCGGCCGAGGCACGGATGATTTGATGGGGCAGGGCAACTGCTTTTGTTTCGTCGCCGTTGGGTCGGTCCGCAGCAGGATCTACCATGGTGCCACCTCTTCCACGTCAGTGACACTAAACTGTTCAAACGCGTTGTCTTGACAGATCGCCGCGTACGCATCCGAAAACTTCGGTGGCTTCTCCACCGGCGGCCAATACTGGTTCATCCGAATTTTGCGAATGATATCCCGTGCTAACTCATCAGCGGCATGCAGTTCTTCAGGGCGCCAATTGGCCGGATCAAAACCAACATCTTCTAATTTTTTAGGCATCAACACATAACCCGTCGTGACTCGATTGAAATCAGCATCGGCGACGGCAGCGACTTCTTTGACCAAGTGACGATAGAGCGGCAACTGCAGGTCCACCCACTCCTGCTTCCTCGGTTTATAATGAGCCTTTTCTGCCGTCACGCCGCGGTCGGACGATTTATAATCCCAGACCGCGATCAGCCCCGTTTCCTCATGGCGGTCCACACGGTCAATTTTTCCGCGAATGATAAATGGCTCGCCGTCGACCATGAACTCGTGCTCGAGCATCTCTTCGGCACTCACGATTTGCCAGCCATTACGACGGCGTTCGGCTTGCAGCGGAGCCAATTTTTCAAAGCGGAACCGCAACTGTTCGACTTGGATTCGCAACGCAGGCAAACGCGAACCGACGTACTTCCTAGCAACCATCGTACTCAATTGATCGTTCCAAAACTCCAAGATTTTGTCCGGATCATCTAACTCTTTTGCATCATCAAGAGCAAAGGCTTCTAACACGTTGTGACACAAATCGCCAAACGTGCCACCACTTAGCTCACGCCAATCGTCAGTAATGGAGTCGAGCTTCAAAACATGTTTTAGGTAGAACCGATAGGGACACTCAAGGAACGACTTAAACTTCGTAACCGAGAGCTTTTCGATCGGTCGAGTGCAAATGGGTTCTGGGATGACCAGTTCCTGCGAGCTTGGAAAATCGGTCCGATTGGTAATCCACATTTCAGACGTTTGTTGGTTTTCATATTCAAAGAACGCTTTCGCTCGCCGGGCCGCTGTGACAGCATCACAGGCGAACAGTAAACGGCTGGGTTTCTTGGGATCGCCTTTTTCGTTGCGACGGCCAACGATCAACTGCAAATTTTCGCGCACTGAAGCGATCACCGTCAACGCGTACATATCACGAGCATAACGCCGATCATTGTTCAGAATCCCCAACTGCCGGCACAGTTCATCTGGTAAAAACTGGTGACCGACTTCAGACGCCGGTACGTGTTCATCGTTCATACTGGTAACGATCATCACCGGCGCATCGTCTAAAGCCAAATCCAACCAACCAGCCAGTTCGATCGCGTTGGGAATCGGCGGCGAAACGACTCGTGTTTCTGTGGCGGCCTGAATCGCCCACTCAAGTGCTTGGCTCGCGCTGGTGGAAGTTTTGAATTCCGGTGGCACCTGCCGTTGATTACCGAGAGCTTGATAGATGGCTTCACAGGCTTTGATGATTTGCCGATCAGCATAGACTTTGGAATTCATTGTGCGACTACCGTAAACCGCAATCAGAACTTTACTCCACGGCTGCGTCCATTCGGCAATCGGTTGCGGTGGCCCAACCAGCGGTTGTAGCAGATCAGCAATCAACTGATGAATGCGATTGAGCTTGATTGCGACTTGACTACGGGCTTGAGCACGTTTGCGGTCGGATTCGTCATCGACATGAAAGTCTTGAGCCAGTTCTTGTGGATCGCCAAACGCGTTTTTGTTGGCCAAAGTGATCGTGTAGGGCAAGTATTCGTTCTGGTGTTGATCCAAGTCGTGCAACCAGCGGTCGCTACCAACCTCCGATGTCAACCACGCAAACACATCGGGGTGTCGGACTAAAGTGGCGAAAGTATCGTAGGTTTGCGATTCCAAATATTCCTTAGCCGCTAACATCAAACGCACTGGCAGCGTTTCATTGAGCCCGCGACCGATCAAGCTGCGATGCGGTACGCCGACCGCACTTAAGCTACGGCAAAGCTGTGGAACGATGTTCGGATCGGGAACACCGATCGTGATTTCGTCCGTCGCAACCTCAGCAGAGACTTGACTGACGTAGAACGCAGTTGCATCCGCTTGGTCGGCTGGCTGGTCAACGACAAGGATTTGTTTGTCGTCCAAGTTCGGCGACGCGGCCAACCATTTCTCGGTGATCAAGCAGCCGAAGTCGTTAAAGCGATCGGCCATACTGGCATCTGCCGCAACCAAAATGTTTACTTGCTGTGGATTGGTGATTGCCACCTGCCGAAGCATTTCGGTAACCGAACGATTCAAATCAGCGGCCCCGATGACAACGACATCGCGTTTGGTTGCACAACGAATCTCGTCATTTTTCAGTAGGCCACTAGCCGCAAAGTTCCGTGCGGCTTGCCGATCCCAGAGGTTAACGCTGGTCAAAATTTCGTAGTACCGGCGCTGCATCGCGTTCAACGCGTCCCAACGATCCGATTCAGACTCTAGGAAACTGGTCTGTTTCTTTACTTCTCGGGCAACGCTTCGGAAGCTCCAGATATCATTTGCCAATCGGGTATGCAATTGAGAAATCAGCGTCGCCAAAGGTTGCCAATCTTGCAAATCCTCCACGTCCGCCCGACCGGTAATCAGCTTGAGTTCGGCAGCGGGTGTTTGCTGAAGGGCTTGTGACCAAGCGAGCTGTTGAGCCAGGTCTGAGGCAAGTTGTTTTTCGGCGTCATAGAAATATTCTGGCAGCTGGCCAACGGTGGTAATGATCGGCGGGATAAATTCAAGATCTCGCCGATCCGTTTCGGCAACCAGCAGTTGCAAAATCCGCTCGGTCGCCCGCGTCGTTGGCAAAACCAACAACACATTGTCCATGTCGATTTTGGTGACCGGTTCACTATCGCCTGCAGGCGATGCTTGAACTAACTGATGCTCTACTAACCACTTAACAGCCGAAACAAGCGGTGGTTGGTCGAGCCCTAGAAAGACACGGCGGTGGTGATTCGAATCAGACATCTATATCTTCCTTATCCCTAAGGGCAACATCGTAGGCAAAACCAAGATTGGATTGCGTTATTATAGTGTCTTCTGATCGGGTGACACGTTAGGTCACGCGAATCGATTTCGCGGGAAAAATCAGAAAACACAAGCTCTTGATGTGCGAGCGAGATGATGGGAAACAACGCTATTGAATTTTGAGCGTCATTGCCCGAATCTGAGTATCACCCCCAAAGGACTCGCTGTTGGCCAGCGTTTGCAGATCCTAAAATGCAACTTTAATCGACCACTGGCCAATTTCAGCCAGTAATGACTTTGGTTGTTTTAGTTATCGTTGCCATCAACAAAGCGAATCCGTAAACAGCAACAATCGCTTGGCTAAAAACAAAGTCACTAATCAACGTCCAGCGATAGAACGGAATGGCTGCCGCAAAGCACTCGCCCAAACCGGCCAGTGACATTGGGTACCAGCTGCTAGTTCCCCATACGGCCAAGTTCGTGAACACAAAGAACGCAGTCGACATGCCCAACGAAGCGACTGCGAATTTACCAAACAGGGTTTTCACGCAGGACTGATTGTTGTGCCAACGATTAACCAACACGCCCAACCACGCGGCCAACACCGTGCTGGCGTACACAGCAATCATCAACATTAATTCGTATCCGCCAATGAACGCATCACTAACCAACAAAGTCAACAACACGACTCCCACCGCGGCCCATAGATTGCGAAAATAAAATCCAGCAAACAGCGCCAGCGCACAAACAGGCTTGAAATTTGGGGAGTCAGCCAAACCGATTCGGCTTGCCACCCCTACAGCAATCAATAATAACGCCAGAAGTACAGGCACGATTAAGTTGGTGTATCGAGACTCAGAATTAGTATTAAATTGTGTAGAATTCATATTTTAGTTTTGAGAATTTATCTAGCTTTCACGCTAGGTAACGCACTAAGTTATTTGTGAAGAACAAGTATGTGTTTAAGCACCTCATTATTACAAAAATCTGATAGGATATCAGTACTGAAACCTACTTCGGCCTCAATGATTTCAAGTATTTAGTTTACAACTGGCAAATAGTTTGCGGCATCCTCCGCAAGCAAGCGCGGCAGGGATTTCCTTGTAAAACAAAGTTAAATTCGGTTAATCGTCACATTTTATGGACGGTCGCTCTACGAAGCCAACATGATTCTGTCGCACAGCCAAAAATTCATCTTCGTCCACCTCTACAAAACCGGTGGCTCGAGTATTCGACGGTGTCTCGAAAAATACGATGCCGCTTACAAAATCCGTCACTGGGCAAAATCAAAACTGACCTCCAAACCGGTCTTCAATTCGCCGATTGCCCATAAACATGCCACAGCGCAAACGATTCGCGAAACGATCGGAGCGGAGCTTTTTGATCGATACTTTTCATTTTGCATTGTCCGAAATCCTTGGGCATGGCAGGTTTCGTTCTACCACTACGTACTGAAAAGCCCAAGCCACGCCCAGCATCAACTGATCAAGCGGTTCCAGGGATTTGATGAATACCTCGCTTGGCGTTGTGACGGGAACGTTCATCTTCAGAAACACTTCTTGGTCGACAAACAGGGACGACAGATCGTTAACTTTGTTGGCCGCACGGAAAACCTGTCACAAGACTTCAAAGCCATCTGCGAAAACATCGGGCTCAACTCGCTTAAGTTGCCACACCTAAACCAAAGTGTCGATCCGAGCAAAAGCTACCAGACCTTTTACAATTCGAAAACTCAAGCGATGCTGGCCGAGGCTTTCCGAGCGGACATCGAATTTCTGGGCTACGAGTTCTAGCCGTCCAAACCGTGCGGTCACGTGATTTCACTTTAATTTAGTTCTGCTGGTGGCTCTCCAAATACCCAGTAAATTTCGTCGTTGGGTTTGACCGTGCGTGTACCACAACCTTCTTTCGCCAATTCACCATTGACGGTGTATGTCCAAAATTTATCACGGACTCCGCCAACACCACTGATGGTTTTGACAAAAATAGACGCTGGCTCTTGGGCCAAGTTAGAGCTACTCTCAAAATCCAGCATGCCCTCTGCTTTGGCACGCTGCAAAATCTCAAAAACCGTCGCTTTGGCCGCGCAATTGACTTTAATATTAACATCATCCAATTGAGAATCAGATGGGAAGTCGATCAATAAGGACACCGTCCCCACATCGATCTTTGGGGGAGCTTCAACTGCTGCGGTGCAGCCAATCGCCACAAGTAATCCGGCAAATGCCAAAAGTTTCACAGAAGTAAAATAAAATTGTGTCCGTTGCATTATCGACTTCACAACTGGGCCCTAATTGAATTCGCTATTGTTTTGGCGGTGAAGTTTAGCAGAACAAGGCCTGGAATGGCTTTTTGATTGGCAGAAAAAATGCTTGTTAGCGAAGATATAAAAGCGTTTATTGGTTAAATTATTTCCTTCACAAAACCATATGAACCATCCGCCGGACTTACTAGTCAATGGAAGACGCGAAAACAACCAACAACTTAAATTCACTCTACCACGACACCAACGCATTGCTGGACAACATTTCCAGTGTCGTACTGGGCAAGCGTAATGTTGCGAAAATGTGCTTGGTCGCACTACTGTCCGACGAACACCTATTGCTCGAAGACGTACCCGGCGTCGGCAAAACGTTGATGGGCAAGGCGCTCGCCAAGAGCGTCGATGGTAAATTCCAACGAACTCAGTTCACGCCAGACTTGCTACCTTCGGACATTATCGGCAGTTCGATCTTTAACAGCAAACAAAATGAATTCGTTTTCAATGAAGGACCCATCTTCAGCAACTTTGTCCTTGCCGATGAAATCAACCGCGCACCACCGCGCACTCAATCCGCCCTATTGGAGGCAATGTCCGATTCACAGGTCAGTGTGGACGGAATGACTTACCCATTGCAAAAACCGTTCATGGTGATTGCCACCCAAAATCCGCTCGACTTTGAAGGCACCTATGCGTTGCCAGAGAGTCAATTGGACCGCTTTCTATTGCGAATTTCGATGGGATACCCATCTCGCGAATTTGAAACAGAAATTTTCAAAAACCACCGTAGCGGTGAACCTGTCGACAAACTTAAATCGGTTTGCTCAACAGATCGTATCAAACAAATCCAAGCCGCCGTTCGTGAAGTGGAGGTCGATGATTCAATTTCTGACTACATTTTGAACATCACTCACGCTACGCGTGATTCACCTGAATTGACCGTCGGGGTTAGCACGCGAGCAGCCTTATCATGGTACCGTGCAGTACAGGCAATGGCATTTCTGGACGGGCGACATTACGGAATTCCTGACGACGCAAAAATGCTAGCCGTCCCACTACTGAGCCACCGCGTGCAACTACCCGGCGGATCGCAAGGAGCTCAACGTACCGATGTTGAGGCAGTGGTGCACGAAATCGTTAGTCGCATTGAAATACCAAACTAATCGTGTGTTAAAGCTGACACGCGAATGATCAGAGACTCGAAGCCCATGCCCCCTTTTAGCTTGCCATTAACCTTTACTGGGAAATACTGTGTCGCTAATTCGCTTCATGTTAAGACCGAAATATACGGAACGAGTAACACTGACCCTCGAAGGCTTTGCCTATCTGACCTTGATTAGTTTTATTACGCTTGGTTCGGTGTTACGAAACGTCAACCTATTGATTCTGATGGCCGGAATCATGCTTGCGCCATTGTTAATCAACTGGCGGCTAGCCGTTCACCGTTCACGTACACTGCGAGGTCGACGACAACTCCCATCGCAAATAAATGCCAATCAAATAGTGAACGTAAATTGGCACTGCGAAAATTTGCTGGGGTCCGCACCAGCGATGAACGTGATCATCGAAGATAAAATCCAGCGAGCATCCGAAGAATTGCAGACACTTGCCTGTGGCCTGCACCCAACAAGAAACGAAAGCTCCTATGCCAATTTGCGCTTTCATGGCGAGTTGAGAGATCGTCTCTTTCGCAAAACAACAGATCACTCGACGGTGTCGCCGCAAGTGCGATTCCAGCGATTGCTGGTTGGCCAATCCGACGTTCAAGCCTTTCAAGTGGCCTTTCCACGACGAGGCAGATACTGGGTCGGTCCAGCAAAAATTAATTGCTGGTTCCCTTTTGGGCTTATAGTCAGTCACCAATACATTGATCAGGAATGCAGCGTCATGGTCGGTCCCGAACTAGGACTGCTGAACCCGACTTGGGAAAAGCGTTTGAGTTCTACCGCTAAAGGAACCGATTCGGTAAGGCGAAGCAAAGCGATTCAAGAAGATGAATTCTACGCGTTACGACGCTGGCGATCTGGTGATAGCCGCAAGAACATTCACTGGAGGTCGACTGCCAAGCAACAGTTTCCAATGGTGAAGCAGTTTGTCGAACGCAACAATCGCGACTTCTCGCTCGTACTAGATTTGTTTGCCGACGACAATCAGCCACATACATTACACGACTGCGAAAAAGTGCTAAGCTTTGCAGCTACGATACTGCGGCGCGCCAAGGTAGCCTTGGAAGGCCAGGTTGCGCTCGCTGTTTGCGGAAAAACACTCGATGTTTTTCGCAGTAAAACAATTAACGGAGTCGCCATAAAAACCATGCCAGCCTTGGCAGTAGCTGCCGGCCAGAAAGCACCGGCAATTGCCGAAGGTGTGATATCGTGCTTAGATTCAGTATCCAACGGGACGCCCATTTATGTGATCAGTTCACGCGAAATGCCAGCGAGCCTAACGCAGGGACTTCCTCTCCAAGCCAATCCAAACGAGACCGAGACTGAACTCGGCGCCAACTCCAAACCGATACGTCGCTCGAAATATATTGCTAGGCGAATGCGCACAGGACTGCCAATGGTTCGTTGGTTAACCGTGCAGTCAGATGAGTTCAAAGAGATATTCTCAATGGACAAAAAACAACAACACAGATCCGTTACCTCCCCGTCCAAAGAGAACCAATCTTCAACAAACCAAAAAGAAACGGAGGCTCGGCTGGCCAATCAGCAGACAACGCCAGCCGATTTAGCTGAAATTTCTGAGAAATGGGTTGGTCATGCCGAAAACTAAACTCGCCTTACAAATCAACTTGCTGGTAATGGTGCTGCTGAGCGGACTATTGCTCGGCTGGAGCATGGACTCGATCGCAATTTTGGTGGTCGCATTTACTGGTGCGACGCTAGGCTTTGTGATCTGCGATTGGCTCAATCTGTTTCGAATCGAAGGCGTTCTGGCGAATGTGGTCACACTAAGCATCCTCGTGATGGTGATGTGGGATTTTTTCTTAGTTGACAGTCCCGGAAAACTAGTGGCCGTGGCAACCATGCTCACTTACCTTACCAACGTATTGATGTTTCAACGGAAGACTCCGCGGCTGATCTGGCAGTTGCTTGTATTGAGCTTATTGCAAGTCATACTGGGCGTTATCTTCAATTCCGACTTTGAGGCAGGAATGTTGTTTTTCAGCTACTTTTTTGTGGCCGGACTAGCATTGTTTCAACAGTCAATTTTTGTCCAGCGCTTTCAAATTGAATCACAAAACATTGATGCCGCCAAGAATGCAAAGCTGCGGCTGGACCTCCAAACAGCCTCGCAAAAAGACACTACAAGTCTTGCTAACACAAAACCGCTGGTGTTTTTTGACACAAGTACTCAGCCTCCGCTGAGCTGGCGGACACTTCTGAGTCAGCTCGCACTCTGGGGATTTTTGGCCTTGGCCTTTGCAACCGCGCTGTTCCACATGACTCCTCGACATACCAGTCCATGGCGAGGACCGGCAATGTCCGTGTCTAAAGTGGCAGCAGGAGTGTCCCAATCGGTTGACCTGACCGAGCGAGGGAAGATTGAACTTTCGTCTCAAATAATATTTCGTGTGAAATTCGAATTGCCCAACGGACGCGATTTCCAGCCAAACAATCCTCCCTACTTTCGTGGACTGGCACTGTCAAATTTAGAAATTCAAAATGGCAAAACCGACTTTCTAGCCCCCTACGATCGAATCGACGAAGAGCACTATCAAGGTTTGGGGCATTCGGAAGGTAAAGGCCAACTAATCAAACAACGCTTTTTGGTTGAAGCATCCGCCGATCCATTGCTGTACAACGTGTATCCCGTTTTCAAAAACAAGTCAGGATTTCCAGGACAAATAGCTCCGAATATTGCGTTCTGCTACGAGCTCTCCTGCCTAACACGCCAACGATTGGACCAAGCAATCAACGTACAGCCTTTTGATTATCAAACGACAACCTATGTCGATCAGCTCTCGCGATTCTACCGGTCTTGGCCCTACCTTTCTAACCAACAGTTGCGGATTCAGAAACCAATGTCTGAGGACCAACCGCAACACGACTGGCTAACTCAAATCGATGCGACTCGCTACCGCAACTTGGCTGCCATGTCGGATCAAATTGCAGCCAAAGTAAGGCAAGCCGACGGAGGGCGACTTGAGTTTTTAAAAGCTATCGAAGATTTCTTTTTAACAACCGGCGGTTTCGAGTACACGCTGGACTATTCTCAGGTACATCGAAATGAACAATTGGATCCCATAGAAGACTTTGTCCGCAACCACCGATCTGGACACTGCGAACAGTTTGCTGCAGCCACGACCCTCATGCTCCGTCAACAAAATATTCCAGCTCGACTAGTTGTTGGTTATCACGGCGGTGATTTCAATACACTGTCGAATTCTTTTTCTGTTCGCGCTTTACACGCCCATGCTTGGGTCGAGGCGTACCTGCGACCGGAAGACTGCACCGAGAAAATGATCAACGACGGAGCTGCTGGCCCTGGCGGCGCATGGATAATTGTCGAATCAACCCCACCCAGCGGTGCAGCGATTGAAAGCAATGACGAAGCTATCGACTTAGCACGCACCGTATGGCAAGACTACGTGATTGGCCGAAACGCGGAAGACAACCATACCTCACGAAAATCGCTTGTACGTGGATGGGTCCAGCAGCTGGACCTAGAACTTTGGGATCAACGATTTCGCTCTGCCAAAACAACAATACAACAGCGCTGGATCAAAGTTGCCTTGGCGACTGCAATTGGCTTAATCGTACTACTAACTATGGTGCGCCAAATTCTGAAAAACCAACCAAGTCAAACGAAGCTCAAAAAAACAGGACTGCTTCGACGAATGATTGCTAGTGCTGCCTCTCTGTTTTCGACGCAACTCGCCCAATGGGTAATGGGCGACGACGATCGCAATGTCGTCAAGTTTTATCAATCACTGGAAACGATTTTGGCGTCTCACCAACTTCAACGCCATCCAACCCAAAGCCACCTAGAGTTTGCCGACGAGGTCGCATCTTCGTTTTCACACCACCCACAACACGACTTTATTCACTCGACGGTCTACGAAATCACCAACCTGTTCAATGCAGTTCGATTCGGCAACGAAACAATCGACCATACAGTGACCCAGCGAGTCAACAATAGCCTGACCAAGCTGCAATCGCTGCTGACATTAACCTAGTGGTCTGTCCAGATTGAGTTTTCCCGTAGCTGGATCGCCAGAGGCTGTCGCTTTATTATTCGTTTTGGCGCTAGCCACGGTTTCACCGTCCACGCCCATAAACCGAGTCTAGCAACAAAGCCATCCTCACGCGCATAAAAAAACGCCAAACAAAGCATTGCTTGGCGTTGATTTCGCTGTTGTTGAATCGAGTCGCCTCAACCAACGCTTAGCTGATCTTCAGATTTGCATTGTGATTGCCATTGTGCATCAACATTGCGCCACTGAATTAAGTTCCATCAGCTTCTGGGCCCGGTGTGCTTACAGGTGGAACAGGAGGTTCCATTGTGTCTGCTGCTGGTGCTGCTGGTTCAACAACTGTTTCAACAGGAGCAGCCATAGTCGGTTCGCTGTTAACAATGCTACCTTCAACGACACCGTGATTCATGATAGCTCCGCTCGTGATCGTGCCGTTATTAATCGGCTGACCTATTGTGCCGTTCACGATAACTCCGCTCGAGATCATGCCACCGTAAATTGGCTGACCGATTGTGCTTCCACTACAGCCACAGCCTTGAACTGGGAAGCTTTGCACTGGTGCTGAGTAGCTTTGTACTGGTGCTGAGTAACTTTGTACTGGTGCGTAGTTTTGCACGGGCGCAACGTAAGACTGTATTGGTGCATAGTTTTGCACGGGTGCAACGTAGGACTGTACTGGTGCGAAGCTTTGTACCGGTACGCCGTAAGACTGTACTGGTGCGCTGTTGAACACCGGCTGAGCATTCTGTTGGCAACCAATGCACTGTGCGTTGGCGTTACCAGTAACACATGCGACCATTGCTACAGTTGCAGCTATTAAAATTCTCTTCATTAGTCTCTCCTTCTTAGGGATTCAAAGTGATTTTGTTGTTTCGCAGTAAGAGCGAAAAATTCTGTTGATTTCTTTGCTTGGATTAGAGTCGGTAGGGGTGCAAAGTCAAGGCAAACGTCATTCGCTGCAGCTAAGCCCAAATACGAAAACGGTGTCATAAACCACTAAAAAGCTCTTTTCTAAGCCCAATTCCCGTGCTTTTCCTGAAGGTCTCCAGTTCAAACATTTTCCCAATCTCAGCAACACAAACGGCCGATGTTAGTTAAAGAAACCACTGTGTAAACCATGTACACAGAACTGACATATTTTCCTCAAAGTGCATCATAAAGCGGCAAAAACGATACACAGCGAGTCAATTACACCTCACTCATTCGCAAAAACCGAACAACACAAAAAAACGTAATTTCTTAATAAACACCTGCCTCGCAAAGACTTACGACCAAACCATGGGTTGTTTAACTACAATAGGCATTGAGTTTGCTCATTACTGAAACAGGAGACCAAGACTGCCAACGATCTAAACCGCCATTTTAGGACGGAATCAGATCCAACAGTTACTACTGAAAATTATCACGAACTTCAAAACGATTGCACTGTCATATTTTTGACGGATTAAATCGCAAGATTTCGTCAGTGTTGTGACACTTATATTTTATCGGAGTCACAACAAGAACTTGCCAGCTGGAGAGAAACCAATGTCACCAACTGAAAACCCGGCCCCCACCCCGGAAAAGCAAAAACCAGCCATCAACACGCTGGAAGATTTGTCTGTTTGGATTGAAGCCGAACTGAAGCTACTTGAGTTGCGCCACGAAGCGTTCTCGACCAAATCGTCAGTGCGAAACTATCTACAACGTTCCTAGTTCACCATCGATGCTTTCGACCAACCAGATGTGGTCCGACTTCGAAAATGAGCAACCGGAATTACTGCTGAAAATTGGTGAGACAAGCGCCAGCTGATCTCAATCCATCCACGATCGAACCAAAGCTCCGCCGATCGACGAACACAACTAGCACCGGTTACGGTTGATCTTCTTCTATCGAATCTTCGTTGATAGGTGTTTCAGTCTCCGACTCCTCTTCGTCTAGATCCTTCGAATTCTCGGCAGTTGTTTCTTTGGGCACCTGAGCTTTCTTCTGAGCTTCAAGCGCCTCCATACGAATTTGATTTTCAAGCTCCGCAACCCTTGCGCGGACGAGCCTGAGTGCCTTTGTCCCTTGTTCGGGAGATCGAAGTGCGCTGAAATCCGAGTCCGAGTAAAGTTCCAACAACGACTGGCACATCTTGAGCGCTTGTTTGGGGTCTTCCATTTCACTGGCTTTGAAAAAAGCGTTATGGATGTTCCCTAACCGCGTTTGGGCTCTAGTTCTCAATTCGTGATTCAGCTTTAAAGAATAACCTCTAGCTGCGTTAACGCATTTGAGATCCTGTTCGTCTAGTACAACCGCTTCGTTTACCAACACGAAGGCGGTCATCTTTTCGCCGGCCAGTCGAGCGTCTTTTTTGGCGAGACTTGTCAGATCCAAAAACGTTTTCTCTACGTCAGAGAGGCCGCTAGGGGATCGAGCACGAACCGTCAGCGTGTTTTTTAACGATTGATAATCTTTAATCGCAACACCTATGCCTTGCAACTCAACCAAGTTGCTGACCCGTGGATCATCAGGATAGTTTTTCAAAAACAAACCAATTTCCTCAACCACTTTGTCGGGAGCATCGTTGTTAAGTTCAATTTGGGCAAATAATTGCTCGGCCGTGGGAGGCGTTGAAACACGAACCCAACCATAAATCCCTAACGTGATCACCCCAACCAAGGCCAACACTAACGGCAACAGGCCGGTTCTGCCACTTTCCACCTCCGGAACTTTTTCCGAATGCTGACGGCGCAACGATTCCGTGACTTGATTGAAGAAGTCCTCGGTATTAACTGGTTGAACGTCATCGTTATTGGACAGTTCGAGATCGTCTGTACTCGCTGAAGTCGGCCCATGTACAAACCCTACTGTTTGGGGATAGGACTCCGCTTGCAGAGCATTGCTCGAAGCACTTTCGCTCGAATCGCCCGACTGAATTATCGTATTTTTTGAGCTTAATTTACCGTGTGAAGTTTGAGCTGATGCGTCATCGCGAAGTTCTTTTTCGATATCGTCGATCTTGTGCAACAACACCAGCGCAGTTGGAATTCGATCCTCTGCCTTCTTCGCCATTAATTTACTAATTAAGCTATCGATGGATTTAGGAATTGTCGGATTTATCCCAATAACGCTGGGCGCTGGAACGTTCGTCAAGTTTCGTAACGACTCTTCAACACTATTACCACTGAAAGGGGGACGCCCTGCCAACAATGTGAATAGCACCGTTCCTAAACTATACATATCACTTCTGGCAGTAACCGGGGCGCCCCTGGCCTGTTCAGGGCTCATATAGTCCATTGTTCCCAGAATATTAGTACCGGTGTTTTGCGAACTGCCAAAACGTTTTGCGATACCGAAGTCAGTCAACTTGACCTGTTGGGGCGAACCATCGGTTGGGTTGGCCATCATCAAATTACCGGGTTTCAAGTCCCGGTGAATAATGCCACGATCATGAGCATGCCGTAGGCCGCTGGCACAGTCTCGGGCGATCATCAAAACTTGACGCCAGTCGAAACAGTGCCCCTCTTTCTGCATCTGGAACAAGCTCTGCCCGTCCACTAATTCCATCGCGAAAAATAATTGCCCGTGGTCTTGACCGTAGCTCAACAAACTCACAATGTTCTCGTGGTTCAATTCCAATAGAGCCTTGATCTCGGACTCGAATCGCCCACGAAAATGTTGATCTTCTGCGAATCTCGGGGCCAATACTTTGACCGCATGCTTTTGATCGGTGTCGGCATGACGCCCACGGTACACGGTCCCCATACCGCCACGCCCTAAAATGCCTTCTAGTTCGTAGGGGCCAATTTTTCTAAGTGTCATGGTAAAATAAAAAGTATGTCGAGTGTTGATCCGTCGCAATTGAAAGCGACCACTAACCATCCTATCTGATTGTGACCGCCTTAGGTCCAAACCAAACAACAAAAAGCCTTAAAACATGGTAACCGCATCCGCTTCACAACCGCAGCACCCCTGTGATCTGCCCACAGAAGCCTTGCTGGATCAATGCCAAGTTACTCGCACTCGCGGTAGCGGCCCCGGAGGCCAACATCGAAACAAAGTCGAGACGGCAATCGTCATCAAACACAACCCCTCTAAAACCACAGGCCAAGCATCAGAAAAGCGTAGCCAACAAGCTAACAAGGAAGTCGCCATCAGACGATTAAGAGTCAACTTAGCGTTGAACGTTCGAATCCAACGGCCAGCCCACAGCGATCGCTGGAGATCCCGGACTCGCCAAGGCAAGCTGCATGTGAACGAAAATCACTTTGACTATGCGGCCATACTGGCCGAAGCCATGGACTTTATCTGGAACCATCAATTCGATGTCGCCGCCGCAGCCCAGCAAGCCGGTATTTCGACCTCACAGCTCGTCAAATTCATCAAAACATGCCCGGCAGCGTTTGAGGCAGTCAATCGAAACCGACGCAAACTTGAATTGAGCCCCCTCAAGTAAATCTCGAAACGAAGTAAACGCGTCTGCCGTCGCAGCCCCCCCGAAATCGAGGGCCATAACGGGAATACCAACCTGAACGTTTTGTCCAAAGATCGAGAGCTATAGGCTTATTTTATTTTTTTGGCACGCTTATTGCATTACTTAATTTTGGAAGTGGTCTGCTCTAAACGGTTTCGGCTGTAAAGAGTGGAATAGAGACGAGGCAGTGCCTAAACTGTTCACTTCGGTGAGCAGTTTAGGCCGCTATTAAACGATAATTATATTCACTCTTCAGGCTGGTAGGCAAATTCGCTCACCAGCCTGTTTAATTTTGATACAGCAAAATTGAACAGTGTTGCATTTCAATCCGCCCAGTAGTGTACCCCTCTTCACGTAAAATTGAGAGAATAGCACAACCAAAGTTTTTTTTCCAACCTCGTTCTCACTCTGGTAGGACTAGTAGAATTCGAAGCGTTATTATCTAAAAACCATAATTGCAGGCTAAACGTGGGATTAATTCCCTAAACTAGTGATGAAACGGTCGAAATTGCAATGATCGGATTGCCCTTAAAGGAAATTGTTGCCATGCGACGGACAAGACCCAGCTCGACTCTACCTTCCTCCCTGCAGAGACTGACTGGACTTCTAGTTTTGCTGACCATGGCCACCTTGGGCTCAACAACAGACGCTCAAACCTCTGCCGTCTCTTTCTCGGGCACCTCGACCACCGATTCAGTGATCCAGCAGGTCAACTTGCATATCGAGCAAGCCTGGCGTGACTTCGATATCCAACCATCTCAAGATGCCGCGGATGGTCAGTGGTGCCGCCGGGTTTTCTTAGACATCATCGGGCGAATTCCGACCGTGGCCGAGGTCAATCAGTTCACCCAAAACAAGCGCCCTGAAAAGAAAAAGCAACTGGTTGAGTCACTGCTTTACGACGACACATACACCGAAGAGTTTGCTCGTAATTGGACGACACTTTGGACCAACGTGTTGATCGGTCGCACTGGAGGCACTGAAAACAACTCGATGACCAGTCGCGCCGGCATGCAAAAGTACCTGCGTGATTCGTTTGCTCGCGAAAAGCCCTATGACAAGATGTGCTATGAATTGGTTACCGCCACTGGCACTACGACACCGGGTGCTCCAGAATTCAACGGCGCAACGAACTTTCTAGTCGATAAAGTCAACGCCGATCAAGCTGCCTTAGCAACCTCTGCGACGACGCGAATTTTCCTTGGGCTACAAGTGCAATGCACTCAATGCCACAACCACCCCTTCAACGACTGGAAGCAACAGAAGTATTGGGAGACCAATGCCTTCTTCAGACAATCGCGAGCTTTCCGTGGCGAGATGGCAATCGAAAACGGTGGAGCGGCCCAGTTGGCCGACCAAGATTTTGCGGGCGAGACAGGTCGCAATCCAAACGAAGCCGAAATTTTTTATGAAAAACGAAACGGATTGGTCTCAGTTGCGTATCCTGTTTTTGTTGACGGTACTGAAATCGAACGCAGCGGGTACGTGAAAGTTGTTAACCGTCGCAAAGAGTTTGCAAATCTGATGTTGAAATCGCCTTACTTTGGCAAAGCGATGGTAAACCGAACTTGGGCACATTTTCTAGGCTATGGATTCACTTCGCCCGCCGATGACCTAGGACCACATAACAGCCCCAGCAACCCGGCTTTACTAGAATTCTTAGCGTCGGAGTTCGTCAACAGTGATTTTGATTTCCGCCAATTGATCCTGTGGATTACACTCAGCAAACCCTACCAACTCTCCAGCCGCAGCAACACATCCAACGCCGCCGACGACCCGTTACTCGGACGCACGCCAAGATTCTCTCACTTCTACTTGCGGCAAATGCAAGCCGAACAGCTTTATGAATCGCTATTGTCAGCAACTCGCGCGGGAGAGTCTCGTGGTAACTACGAGGAACAAGAGCGCATCAAGAGCCGCTGGCTACAACAATTCAACTCTGCCTTCGGCACCGATGAAGGCCAAGAATCAACCACTTTTAACGGTACGATCCCGCAGGTGCTGATGATGTTCAACGGCGAAATGGTCCGCCAAGCTATTAGCTCAAACCAGGGCTCATTGATCGACACACTTACCAGCTCGCGAAACAGATACAGCTCGAATGTCGAGCATTTGTTTTTGGCGACACTCGCTCGCAAACCGACCGGTCGCGAAAAGAACATGGCAGCTGCGTTTCTAGCGGCTCAAAACAACAATCAAAAAGAGGCATTAAAAGATGTCAGTTGGGTTTTGCTTAATACGAACGAGTTCATTTTGAACCATTAAAGCACACCTAGCTAACAAACGTGCCCGCGACTCTGGGCCGAACAAAACAATAAATCGATTTTGGCAAAACGGTAGGAATTAACATGAACTTTCAAACGCCCAATGGCATGAACCGACGTCACTTCATGACACACCTTGCTGGTGCCACGGCCTTGACCGGTAGTGCTTTGGCAATGGGGCGAACGCTTCATGCCAACGCAGCCACGTTAAAGAAGAACAAGAAAGCTGCAATCTTACTATGGATGGGCGGGGGTCCTTCCACGATCGATATCTGGGATCTCAAACCGGGTTCGAACACAGGTGGTCCTTTCAAACCGATTTCAACCAACGGCGATATGCAGATCTGCGAACACATGCCGATGATGGCCAAGAACATGGACAAAATGTCGATCGTTCGCAATATGAGTACTCGGGAAGCCGATCACACCCGAGGCCGTTATTACATGCACACCGGCTACGTCCCCAACCCCAATATCGTTCACCCAGGCTACGGTTCGGTGATCGCTCACGAACTGGCCGACACGCGGCCCGACCTTGAGATTCCGCCGTTCGTTAGCGTTGGTGGTGGCAGCGAAGGGCCTGGCTTCCTAGGGATGGCTTGGTCGCCATTCGCAGTTAACCCCAATGGCCAAGTTGCCAACTTGAATATGGGTATCGAGCCCGAGCGTTTGACTCAGCGCATGCAGGCCTTGCGGATGATGGAGACCGGATTCATTGATGACCAGCGTGGTATGGCGGCCAGCGAACATGCCAAGGTACTCAGCAAAACACTGGACCTAATGACCAGCAAACAGATGGCTTCTTTCAAAGTCAACAAGGAACCCGAATCGGTTCAAGAGCGATACGGCAAAAACAACTTTGGCCGCGGTTGCTTGATGGCACGTCGCCTGATCGAAACCGGCGTCCCCTTTGTCGAAGTCAACTACGGCGGCTGGGACAACCATCAAAACATCTTTCCCACTCTGCAAGACAATCGACTGCCAACACTCGACCAAGGCATGAGCGCGTTGATGGAAGACCTAGCCCAACGAAACATGCTGGACGACGTCGCCGTAATTTGGATGGGTGAATTCAGTCGCACACCTCGCATCAACGGCAACGCCGGACGCGACCACTGGGCTCGTAGCTGGAGTGCCGTCGTCGGTGGAGCCGGAATGAACGCCGGAATCGCGGTTGGCAAAACGAACGAAGACGGAACTCGAGTCGAAGGCAACTCGTACACCTCCGAAGACCTGATGGCAACGGTCTGCAGCTCGCTCGGCATTTCACTGGAAACCACCTTCACCAGCCTCAACGGCCGCCCAATGAA
>CAZHCH010000034.1:0-8403 GCA_964530985.1 uncultured Pirellulaceae bacterium
TTCTTTAGAAGCAGTCAGTGGCAAGTCTTCAAAAAATTCAACGCTGTTTTCGTTCGAGTTAATGTCTTGATTGCTACGTTGATCACCATAGATGAATTCTTCTGTTTCAACCGTTGGCCCATCGTCATCGAACAGTTCGGTAGAAAATACTTCTGCCTTCAAAGGCTTGTCGGCCGTTTCCGCAACAGCTTCGACATTATGCTGATCTTCTGATAGTTCATCTTCGCGGACAATATCTGTTGAAGCCGAGCTCTCGATTTGTTCCGCTGAATCACGAACGCCTAGAAGCCAAGTGAAACCTGCATTGGCAATTTCATTGCCTGGCTCAAGTTGCAGGATTCGTTCAAGAGCAGCAGAAGCTTCATCAAGAGAACGTGCTGACAGCGCGTACGTAATCAAGACGTCGATGTCTGTAGTATCGCTGACATTCAATGAAATGGAATTAGCAACGGGGCGGAATCCGTTGATCACGCTTTTTACGGCGGTTGAAAGATCTTGTGCAGGAAACATAAAGGAGCTGTTTGTTTGAATATCGTTAATTAAGTGATAGCGCAAGTTATGCGCAGGTGGCAAAAAATGCCAATTTTCTCGTAGAAGGAATGCCGGCCGGTCCGGACTTAATGAACTGACGACGTCACTATGGTTAACGCCGTTAAATTAGGAAGCTAAGTCTAGTTCTTCTGATATTGGTCAATGCCTTCAGACTTCCAGACTTGGAAGGTTCTAGTGTCTTTTTCGGCAATTTTTACGCCAATCGCGTTTACTGGGAATTCGAATTTCTTCTGAATTTCGATCCAGTTCTTACGAACGTTTTCTGGGATAGCCATTAATACTACCTACGGTTTAGGTGCTTACGGTTTCTGATGCAAATGAGATTTCTCTCTACGTAGGAACTATAAGACAGGAAAAGTTACAGGTCGCCTAATAATTAGAAATTTACTGGCCTACCTTTTGGTATTCCTCAACCAAGCTTTCCAAATCGTTAAAAGCCGCATCATCCGGTCTGATCGGTCCAGCTAAAACGACGGCCAACTGACTCAAACTCTTGCTTAAGATCGTTTGGGCCACTGCTTGGATGTCTTCAACTGTGACCGAGTCGATTTGGGCGACAATTTCGTCGTTGCATATGCGATGTCCAAGATGGAATTCTTGCGTTACGACGCTTGAAACTCGGTTAGAAATTATGTCACTAGCCAGTCGGCTTTGACTGCGAACTTGCATTTTGGACTTCCACAACTCTTCCTCGGTCACTGGTAGACCATCTACCAACAAACCGACCAGTTGATTGAATAAGATTTCAATGCTTGGTAGTAAGCCCTCTAAAGAAGTCGTTCCACTGATGACTAAGGCGCCGTCGTCTCGATACGACAGTAAATTCGATTGAACGGAATATACTAGCGCTTTTCGCTCACGCAATTGTTGGTAAAGTCGGGAACTCATCCCTCCGCCAAACAAATTGTTGAGTACGAACATTGCGTAACGACGAGGGTCGCCGTACGCCATGGTCGGTAAACCAATGGAAAAGCTGCATTGAGTGGTGGGTAAATAATGAGCGAGACAGCCGCCACGTGGTCCTGATGGCAGAGAAACCATCGGGTTTCTAGGCTTTCTCTCCGTCGTATTCTTCAAAGTCCAGAAAGCGTCTTGGACTTGTTCAACAATCGATTCGTGATCGACCGCACCGACGGCTCCCACGATAATGCGATCCGGCGTGAAATTCTGGTCAATAAAATCAACCACGTCCTCGCGTCCCAACTTTCTAACGTCACTTTCGCAACCAGTGACCGATCGACTCAAAGGATGATTGGGCCACAGTAGTTCTTTGGTCAATTGCAATGCGACGCTGTCTGGTTGGTCTTTATAGCCACGAATCTCTTGGCATATCACTTCTTTCTCACGCTCAACTCCGCTTTCCGGAAACTCACTGGAAACAAGTATGTCGCCAAGTAGATCGAACCCATAGCTTACATAGTCCTCCATCAAATGAGCGTAAAAGCAAGTATAGTCGGGAGCAGTAAAAGCCCCAAAGCAACCGCCAGCGGCATCAATGTCCTTAGCAAGCACCTTGCCACTTCGTTGAGGAGTTCCCAAAAATAACGAGTGTTCACACAGGTGAGCTAAACCAGATTTATCTTCTGGTTCGTTTTGCGGACCGGCTTCAACCAGAATAGAAACAGCAGCGCTGGAGGTTTGTGGCATATGTTCGGAAATAACGCGTACACCGTTTTCCAAAACTGACTCGATCGTTTTGTTTGCTGGATTATTCAATGGAAGTCTTTAACAAAGAGATAGGCGGGATAACGATGACAGGCTGTTTCCTAGGGGAATCGATTAGTGAGCCAATCGATATGAAGCAATCCCGTAATATCCTACCAAAGCGCTTTAATGGTGACTACAGATCCTACAAACTGCGATCCAAACCAGTTCTTGGTATTCAGCAAGCTCAGGTTTGGCCCAGCAAGAGCAGAAAATACGAACCACGTCGACCGAAGGTCAAAAAAACCGGCGCAAATCTTACCTTGCAAGCTCGACACCGATAGTATTCCGAATATTTTCGTGTGAGGAGGGCGTTAACAAATAGCTTTCACTGCTTCCAACCGAGATTGTCGGTTTCAGATCAACGCTGCTGTTGTTAAGCTTTCGGGTCTGTATTAATCGATAGATAAAACTTGCCTCGTAACAAAATATCGCTTCAAACGCCTCAATGCCTAACTCGATCGAAATTCAGCCACTAAACCACTCAGTCAATGCAGCGATTACTCCGCCGGGCTCCAAGAGTCTGACAAATCGCGCGCTAATGATTGCGGCAATGACCACCGGTCGGTCGACACTCACCGGGACACTGGATAGCGACGACACGATCGCGATGCTCGACTCACTACGGCGGTTGGGTGTGAAGGCTTCTCACGATGCAGTTACTGCTACGATGACGGTCGATGGCATGGGAGGGGTTTTTCCAAACAAATCGGCAGACTTGTTTATTGGAAATAGCGGCACATCGATTCGCTTTTTGACAGCGATGCTGGGTTTCGCTGGTGGAAAGTACAAACTAGACGGTATCGAACGAATGCGCGAACGCCCCATTGGCCCGCTGGTCAATGCAATCCAAAGCCTCGGTGGAGGCATCGCCGCTTTATCACCTAACAACTGCCCGCCCGTTCAAATCGACGGTCCAGCAATCGTCGGCGGCGAAGTATCGCTCAGTGGCAGCCTCTCCAGCCAATACTTAAGCGGTTTGTTGATGGCCAGTCCATTGGCACAAGAAACAGTAACACTGCAAGTGGAAGGGGCCCTGATTTCCAAGCCTTACGTGCAGATGACTTGTGAAGTGATGAAGGCTTTCGGCGTCCATGTCGACGCAGATGAAGTTGCCAATCGCTTTGTTATTCCCGCTGGTCAGCAGTACACGGCAACGGATTATGCGATCGAGCCTGACGCTTCGGCGGCCAGTTATTTTTGGGCTGTGCCTGCGATCTTAGGCGGCAAAGCGACGATCCATGGTTTGACCGAAGATGCACTACAAGGCGACGTGGGCTTTGTCCGTTGTCTTGAGAAGATGGGTTGCGAGGTCGAATTTGGTAATGACTCGATTTCTGTTTCTGGAATGGCAAAACACGGCATTAACATTGACATGGCAGACGTCAGCGACACCGTTCAAACTTTATCCGCGGTCGCGCTGTTTGTCGATGGTCCAACTACGGTGACCAACGTCGCTCACAACCGCGTTAAAGAAACCGATCGAATCGGTAATTTGGCGATCGAACTTAGAAAATTCGGCGTGCAAGTTGACGAGCACCCTGATGGGCTCACCATCCACCCAGCTCCGCTTAACGGTGCCACCATCGAAACTTACGACGACCACCGAATGGCGATGAGTCTGTCCTTGGTGGGGTTGAAACAACCAGGCGTAAAGATCTTAAATCCAGACTGTGTCTCTAAAACCTATCCAAACTTTTTTGCGGACCTTAAGGCGTTTGTTGATCCAGAGGCATAGTCGTCTTTGGCTCCGTCAAAGTTCGTCAAATCGGTGTTTACGGTGTAGATCGTCTTCGAAGTTTGACAGCCACACCTAGTCGGAAAGAACCCTGCTGTTGTTCAAAAAAAAGCCCGCTTTGAATTCAAAGCGGGTTTTTTATTTGTTGTCGGGCCTACGAATAGACTACATCTTGAATTGATTGGATTACTTCGCGTTTTTGATTGCTCGAGCCATCGCAGCACCCATGTCGGCAGGGCTTTGTGCGACTTCGATGCCTGCGTCTTCCAACGCAGCAATCTTCTCTTCGGCAGTACCTTTACCGCCACTGATAATCGCACCTGCGTGGCCCATTCGTTTTCCAGGCGGGGCGGTACGACCTGCGATGAAGGCTGCAACCGGCTTGGTGATGTGTTCTTTAACGTAAGCGGCAGCTTCTTCTTCTGCCGTTCCACCAATTTCACCCATCATCAAGATCGATTCGGTTTCGTCATCATCTTGGAACATTTGCAAGACGTCGATGAACGAAGTACCAACGATCGGGTCACCACCAAGGCCCACGCAAGTGGTTTGGCCGAGCCCCAAGTTTGAGGTCTGCCAGACCGCCTCATAAGTCAGCGTTCCCGAGCGAGACATGATGCCGACACTACCTTTTTGATGAATGTAACCCGGCATGATGCCGATCTTGCATTCGTCTGCAGTGATGACACCCGGGCAGTTAGGGCCAACTAGAACTGAGTTCGAAGCTTTGGCCGCTTCGTAGACTCGAACCATGTCCATTACTGGGATGCCTTCGGTCACTGCGATCACGACTTTGATGTCGGCCGCGATGGCTTCCAAAATAGCATCGGCGGCAAAGGGTGGTGGAACGAAAATCATTGTCGCGTCAGCGCCCGTTTGGGTAACGGCTTCTTCGACAGTGTCGTATACGGGCAGACCAGCAACTTCTTGGCCACCTTTGCCAGGCGTTACGCCGCCGACCATTTTGGTGCCATAGTCAAGGCAACCTCGAGTGTGGAATTCGCCAACGCTTCCAGTGATGCCTTGGCAAATGACTTTTGTATCTTTGTTAATGAGAATGCTCATGGCGATTCCAGATAGCTAAATATTCTTGTGCGTTAAAAAAATCAGACGGTTTTCGAGTCAATCACCAAAGGGCGTTAGCTCAACGTTGCAACCACTTTTTCAGCGGCATCAGTCAAGTCAGTTGCCGTGATCAGGTCAACGTCCGACTCTTCCAAAATCTTGCGGCCTTCTTCGACTTCGGTGCCTTCGAGTCGTACGACCAAAGGAACTTCGAAGCCAACGGACTTGGCTGCAGTCACGATCGCTTCGGCGATCGTCGAGCATTTCATGATGCCACCAAAGATGTTCACTAAAACTGCTTTGACGTTCTTATCTGACAAGATGATTTGGAACGCTTCAGTTACCTGTTCCGCGTTTGCTCCACCACCGACATCCAAGAAGTTAGCCGGTTGCCCGCCGTACAACTTGATAATGTCCATAGTGCTCATCGCCAGTCCAGCACCGTTGACCAAGCAACCAATGTTGCCTTCGAGCTTAACGTAACTGAGTCCCGCTGCGGAAGCGCGGACTTCTGATTCTTCTTCTTCGCTCAAGTCACGCATCTCCGCCCACTCTTTGTGGCGGAAGTGAGCATTTGAATCGAAGTTGATCTTAGCGTCCAAAGCGACCAACTCACCGCCATTAGTAACGACCAATGGGTTGACTTCCATCAACGCACAATCACATTCGACGTAAAGCTTGCAAAGGGCCTTCATGAATTTGTCAGCGGCTCGAACAGCCTTGCCGGTGATACCAAGCTTGTCGCAAAGCTTGCGAACTTGGTAGCTCTCGAGTCCCTGAGCGGGGTCGAAGTGTTCTTTGAAAATCTTTTCAGGTGTCTCATGGGCCACTTTTTCGATCTCGACGCCGCCTTCTTGGCTGCACATCAAAACCGGTTTCTTGTTTTCGCGGTCAAGCACAACACCTAAGTACAACTCGGTCGCGATATCGCAACCTGCTTCAACGATGATTTGGTTGACAGTTTTGCCAGCTTCGCCGGTCTGGATCGTCACCAACGTGTTGCCCAGCATGTTGGCTGCAGCCTGCTTGGCTTCTTCAGCCGATTTGACCAGCTGCACACCGTGTTGTGAAGGCTGTTCTTTGAACGTGCCTTTGCCGCGGCCACCTGCATGGATCTGTGATTTGACAACAGCAACGGGACCGCCAAGATCGTCAAATGCTGCCGCCGCTTCATCCGCTGTTTTGCAGACACGGTTTTCTAATACGTTGACACCAAACTGCTTAAATAGCTGCTTGCCTTGGTACTCGTGAATATTCATAGGTATTGTGATTCAATTGAAGAAAAATCGAAGCGGCGATTATGAAACTAGACTGACCAAGGGTCAACCGTAACCGATCTTGTTTGAATAGGTTTGTCAGAGATAAATCGCAATTGATTACCGGAGTTTCGTCGGCAAGGCAGCCGAACGGTAAAAATGCTGTATTTAGTTGCGCATTCATTTGATCGGTGATTCACCAAATATCACAAGCCAACTCCGGTAGTAGGCCGACTTTGGCGTCCGTCGATGCCCAGGAATCCGTTGAAACGGCATCCACACGGCCAGCTTTCACGTCTCTGGCTCGCTGCAACTGGCATATTCAGAACAATTTTACTCGTCTTCATGCGATCATAGTGGGCAGTCGATAATCCCCGAAAACGTCTTCATTTAAAAAACGATCGAGTTTTATTGCGACGCATCCTGCGAGCTCGGTGAGTAACATGCAAAACACAGAATCAAATACGAATCCACCGGAGCGTTCAACGGATTGGGCCAATCGATTCGTGCCGCTGCCGCCGACGAATTTCCCAGATGAGATCTGCCCTAATACAGGTAAGACAGCGGAGAGGTTCGAAATGGACGACGGTAATTTACCGGCGCTGCCAGGAACCCAAGCGAATTTTCCTTGTTTACAAGAAATTGCGGGTGTCGATCCGTATTTCACTCCCCCTTTATCGACAGATTCGCCACCCCTTAATCCCGCTGCAGCGAGTTCACCATTGTTTTCGACAACGGCGCAGCCAGCAGCACACTCTCTGGCCAGTGACGCGAAGCAAACTACGAGTGAAGCGGATAAAGCCAACGTTGAAGTCTTCGCCACTCCACCAGTAGAAATCATCGGACAGCAATTTGAACCAATGTCCGTCCTTCCCGAAAAAAATCCAGTAACCCAATCGCCTCAGCCTGAAGCAGAACCTGCAGCCAACCTTATGAAGAATTCGAACCCTGAGCATCCAGTTGTCGAGAAATCAATCGTTGAAATCCATGAATACGACCTCGCAATGAAAGTGCTGTCTAACATAGAAACGGTCGAGGTGACAGACGAGAGCCAGACCGAACAAACAGGATCCACCGACAGCGGCGAACCGCTTAACGATACAATGGGCTATTGGGGCCCTGGTAATGTCCCATGCTTTACGCCGGGCAGCAGTCCTGCACAAGCGTATCCAGCTGGCAAAGAGTTCGTTGAGCAGATTTCAGTTGCTGGTGAAATGAACTCAGTATCGCCCGGTGACATCGCGCCTCAACCAGAAACTCCGGTCGCTGTTTCTGGGGAAGCAGAAGTCGATAATACAGCTGGCGAAATAGACGTACAAGCCAATGTAACTGAAGAATTGGATCCGATTGTAAAATCCGCATTTGAACCAATCCAAATCGACCCGTTCAACAATGATGTGTTCGAATCCGTTCGTTTCGTGCCTCCTACACGATCTAGAAATCAAGACTTGCAAACGTCCGCAATATCGGAGCCCAAAAACGACGTTCAAAATGACGTTGACTCTACACAAGAGGTTGAGCTTATCGATCCGTTGAATGAAAACACAACACCACAGAACGTATTGGCAGAGACGGATGAACCAGTGGTTGCCGAAGAAATGAGTTCAGCTGCAACGGAGCCTGAGCTTAATACGGGTCGATTTGTCGCAACTCCTTTGGATGTAACACAGTCAATTCCTCAGTTACCCAACACGGATGTCGCCGATCAAAATTCTGGTCCTTATGAACTGTTTGAATCTGTCGAGCAATCGTTGAGCGACCTGCAGTCAATCACCGAGTCGGACTCTGAAGAATCCTTCTCGCCAGCAACTGGCGCACTAGCAGAGACAAACGCCGAAGAAGTTCCGCCAACACAGCAGCTGTACGAACATGTCGCGCAGTTTGAAACGCTGGAACCGCAGGACTACACCCAGCAGGTAGAGGCTGAAACGCCAGTGCCAACACAACAGCCGCAACACGAAACGTTCTCGCCAGCAACCGAGGCACTAGCAGGACCGGCTGCTGAAGAAGTTCTGCCAGCATTACAGCCGTATGAACATGTCGCGCAGTTTGAAACGCTGGAACCGCAGGACTACACCCAGCAGGTAG
>CAZHCH010000034.1:8503-30609 GCA_964530985.1 uncultured Pirellulaceae bacterium
GAACATGTCGCGCAGTTTGAAACGCTGGAACCGCAGGACTACACCCAGCAGGTAGAGGCTGAAACGCCAGTGCCAACACAACAGCCGCAACACGAAACGTTCTCGCCAGCAACCGAGGCACTAGCAGGACCGGCTGCTGAAGAAGTTCTGCCGACACAACCTGAGGGCATGGAGGAACAAGGGCCACAGGTCGATTCGCAGTCTGAAACAGAGTCAGAATTGGAAAGTCAAGTGATCCAAGTCGATGGTCGCGATGGCTACGACTTTATTGATCTCAAGGCTTTTGATGTAAAAGACGCTATGTTTTCCCCGGGAAAGATATTTTTAAACACTGAAAAGGCTAGTTTCCGAATCGAATATCAAAATTTGGACCTTGCCGTTTTCGCTGGAGACTTTCAAGTCCAACTCAACTAGCAATCAAAACGAGCGACCGCCGCTCTGGTGATTCTAATCTAAGCAAGCGGGCCTATAATCTATCTAGGTTGCGAAAATTAGCATTTGCGTTCAGCTAATATCTGTGTGTGATTTTCGCGCTGCGCTTACTGTTTGGTAAGTCAGATTACCTAGCCATTGATATACAGAAATATAGCAATGCAAGCCGGCGGCGAGCCGTTAGAATGAATGTAACGCTAACTCAACTAAGGAAGCTTACATGCCCTCCGATATCGATATCGCTCGTAAAGTCAAACTAAAGCCGATCGCCGAGATTGCCAGTCAACTGAATTTATCCAGTGAGCTGATTGACCCGTATGGCCACTACAAAGCCAAGCTACCGCTGAACTTGATTGACGAATCGAAAGTCGCCAAAAGCAAATTAATTCTGGTTACCGCAATCTCGCCAACTCCAGCTGGCGAAGGGAAAACGACTATTTCCATCGGTTTGACCCAAGGTCTCAACAAGATTGGCAAACAAACTACGGTCGTGCTCCGAGAGCCATCTTTAGGTCCGGTGTTTGGCATCAAAGGCGGGGCAACGGGCGGCGGTTGGTCGCAAGTATTGCCAATGGAGGACATCAACTTACATTTTACTGGCGACTTTGCAGCCATTGAAAAAGCTCACAACTTGCTTGCCGCATTGATCGACAACAACTTGCAGAGCAAGAAACGCTCACTGGGAATCGATGCTCGCACGGTTACTTGGAAGCGAGTCTTCGACATGAACGATCGAGCACTTCGCAAGGTCACCGTCGGGCTCGGTGGTACTGGCAATGGAATTCCGCGAGAAACCGGTTTTGACATCACCGCCGCTTCCGAGATCATGGCAATATTGTGCTTGAGCGACGATCTACAAGACTTAAAGCGGCGAATGGGTAACATTCTGGTTGGATTCACATTCGATAGAAAACCGATTTACGCCCGTGACTTGAACGCCGCGGGTGCGATGGCCGCATTGCTCAAAGATGCTATCAAACCTAATCTAGTTCAAACCATCGAAGGCACGCCTGCTATTATTCACGGCGGTCCTTTTGCCAATATTGCTCAAGGAACGAATACTGTTATTGCGACCCGGATGGGCATGTCATTGTCAGACTACGTCGTCACTGAAGCCGGTTTTGGGTCGGACTTGGGTGCCGAGAAGTTTTTGGATATTAAGTGCGCGTCAGCTAAGTTGAAACCAAAAGCAATCGTCTTGGTGGCAACGATCCGCGCGTTAAAATATCACGGCGGCGCGGGTTTGAAGGAATTAGAAGCACCTGACCCGAAAGCTGTCACCGCTGGCTTGGTCAATTTGGAAAAACACTTAGAAAACGCGTCTCTCTACAATCTAGACGTCGTTGTGGCAATCAATCGCTTTACTGCCGACACTGACGAAGAAATTGCCATTGTCAAGGATCGTTGTGCCCAACTAGGGGTCTCTGCAGTTGTCGCCAATGTTTGGGGGCAGGGCGGTGAAGGCGCCACAGATTTAGCTACGGCAGTGGCGGAAACAATTGAATCGAGCAAGCGATCGTTTGAGCCACTCTACGATTGGAACTTAAGCGTTCGTGAAAAGATCGAGAAAATCTGCGTAAGCGTCTACGGTGCCGATGGCGTAAAATACACGTCTAAAGCAGAATCTGATTTGAGACGTATTGCCAAACTCGAATTAGAAGGCTTGCCAGTTTGTATTGCCAAAACGCAAAAGTCGTTTTCAGATGATCCTAAAAAGATCGGACGCCCTAGCGACTTTGAGATTACGGTACGTGAAATTGAGATCGCAGCGGGCGCTGGTTTCCTGGTACCGATCACTGGTGACATGATGCGTATGCCGGGCTTGCCCTCAATACCGTCGTCAGAAGGGATTGATGTCGATCAGGATGGAAACATAACTGGTTTGTTCTAAATACGCACTAAGCAATCAACCTAGCGAGCGAGCGGTAGTCCCAACTGCCGCGATGACAGTGGTAATTCACAGGGTGAATCTGAGCCCGCCGCAGAACCTCATGGCAAAAAAAAATCAGCCGCACCAGAAATTGATGCGGCTGAATAGAATCAATCAGGTTTTGCGACGCATCTTAGTTTTGCATCGCAGCCTCAAGAGGTTTAATCGTCTGGAGTCACAGACAAGTCTCTGACTAAGACTTGGCCAAAGACATTAGAATCATGATGACTGCTCTGAGTTGATTGCAGGTAGCAACCGGCCTTGAAGTAGCATTCATCTGCATTGATATTTGGGGCTCTGAACAGCTCATCACTTTCTACACTGCAACCATCGATTTCATTTATGATTCCAAAAGTAAAATCCTTTGAAACTCCACAGAACGTCGCCAGCACATTTGCGAGTCGGCTGATTGAGTTGCTCAACCACACGAAAGAAGCCAGCAAAATTGCGACGGTGTGTTTGTCTGGCGGAAGCACTCCCAAGTTGCTTTTTAAAACACTGGCGAAGGACCATGCCGGCATCGACTGGTCGCCGGTCCACTTTTTCTGGGGCGACGAACGTTGTGTGCCAGCCGATAGCGACGAAAGTAATTATGGCGAGGCGGCTCGGCTGTTCCTAAACGATGCCAACATTCCGGCGGAAAACATTCACGCGGTCAACACTTCGCTTGATCCTTCCTCCTCGGCGATAGACTACCAGCAGCAAATCGAAGCCGTGGTGGCGAAGGATTCGAATGGAGTACCAGCTTTCGATTTGATGGTCTTGGGGATGGGTGATGACGGGCACACAGCTTCGATTTTTCCACATCAAATGGAGCTGTTGGCGTCAGAATACCTTTGCGAAGTTGCCACTCACCCCGTTTCAGGGCAAAAACGAATCACTATGACGGGGCAAGTGATTTCAGCGTCGAAAGAAATTTGCTTCTTGGTTACGGGGGCCAATAAAGCGGACGTCCTCGCTCAAATATTGAAAGACCAACCAGGTTGCGAGCAGTATCCGACAAGGCATTTCAGCGATCTGCCAGCCGTAACATTTTGGGTGGATCAGGCCACCGGTGCATAAAAAAAGCTCTCGGCAAACTTGGTTCCAGGGGGGCTTAGAACGTCGGTTAGTCCGAGAGCGATTGGATTTAAATTGACCGTTCGCATCCATGCAAACGACCAAATTGTTTGATGGGTTCTTCGCAACCTAGCGTTGGCATCCGTGCCGACTAATGAACGAATCAAGCTGCTAAAACAACTCGACCAATCTCAAACAAATCCTTTTTTTGAGTCTCTTGCCACCAAAGCAACTGAGTTGCGTTCAGTGATCTGCGAAGGTTATTGAAACCTGAAAAACGGGTCAATACGGGTTTTGAAAAATCTTAAATCTTTCTTTTGCGATTGTTCAATTTTAAATTTTGATCCGTTTTTCCCTAGGTTTTTAGGCAGAATAAACTCTGTCGAAAACTTGCAACCCCAACTGTTCAATGCTGTCACTTTTCAGTAGCGACAACGAGCACTTTGTTGAATGTCAAACTGCGAATTTTGAGTAAGCCCTTGGCTCTATTCGGAGCGAGCACTTTTTAAAAAACGAAGTTTCAAAGACGAATTGACGCAGTAAATACTGTTTGTTGTTAGGCCATATTGGCCAGAACGAAAAATCGACTTTACGCGGCCAACTTCTTTGTCTTACGCGATTTGATGAATTCGATTGCCTTCATCAACGGCCGATCGATATGAGGTAATTTCAAGGATGGCTTATCCTTTGCATCGCCGGTGCCGTTTGTTTCCGTTTCAGTTTCAGCCGGATCACCACCCTCAGGTTTTCCTAGTGGTTTGGTCGTGGCTTGGCCTTCTTCAGACTCAGGTATCAGTCCGCTTAAGTCGCCCGACCTTCGTTGTCGCAGATTTTCAATCAGCTCTTCCTCGGACATTTCAAACTCGAAACCAGCGTCGGGCTGCACCCCCCAGACCTTGGTTCGTTGGGATTCAGGATCGTTGCGATCAATCTGTCGATCGCTTGGACGCCAGTAGCTGGCTGTCGTTAACTTCAGCATACTTTTGTTGTATTGAATCGGAATGATGTCTTGTACCGTGCCCTTTCCATATGACTGCTCACCGATCAGCACCGCTCGCCCATGATCCTGCAAGCATCCAGACACAATCTCGCTCGCTGACGCCGAATAACGATCGATCAAAATGCAAACGGGCAAATCGGTTGGTAGTTCGGTGCCGGCTTTCGATGTGTGCTCCCAAATCAACAATTCGTCTCGCCCCTTAATCCGAACGATTGGCAAGTTGGCTTCAAGAAACATGTCGCAGATCTCGACTGCAATATCCAGTAAACCTCCAGGGTTGCGCCGTAAATCCAGAATCAACCCTTCGGTATTATTGGATAGCGATTGCAACGCTGTTCTGGTTTCGTCGCCGGTCATTTCGCCAAACTGGCTCAAGCGAATGTATGCGACTTCGGGATTGTCTTTCAAAAAGAAGTTCCAGGTGCCGTCGGGTTTACGAAAATCGCCATGAGCACTCTCGATGGGAATTTTGGCACGAGTTAGAGTTTTGAAGAAAATGTCGTCGCCACGGCGAATCTGCAAGTCGACCGTTTCTCCGATTGGTCCTCGTAATTCTCTAACGGTGTCGGACAGTAACTTGCCAGTGGTCGGTTTTCCCGCAATTGAAATGATTAAATCGCCGGTTTGAAGACCGGCTTCAAAAGCTGGCATATTGGGAATTGGCGCCAGCACCATCGGAGTTTCGCTCTCAGGATCCGTGCCAACGTGCATCCCGACACCACCAAACTCTTGTTCAAGATCTTCCAAAAACTCCTGGAATCCACTATCCGAGATGAACAAACAGTGTTCATCTAGGTTTTTTAGCATTCCACTCATCGCACTTGTGAATAGCTCGTCTTCGGAAACTTCCGTCAATGCCTCTTTGTTGACGATTTCTAAGACTTCGGCAAACAGATTGGCATATCGGTTTTTAGCAGTCACGGAATAGCACGCGAACGAGACGATCGCGACGACAAAAATTACCAAAAAATTGCGTAATGGCATATTTGTTGACGTCCTAAGTATCAGTTGATGATTGAGTTGCGAACTCATAGCCTAGCAAAGCAATGCCACCTTCGTCAAACTATAGTATTGAATGTCGGTCACCAACCCAGTGAACAATGCCATAGCAGATGGAAAAAATGCCGCTCACCAATTTAATAAGTAACTCAGTCGAACAAACTCGTTTGCTTGGACGTCTAATCGGCGACGAACTGAACCCTGGGACGGTTGTCGCTCTTGATGGAACGCTCGGCGCCGGCAAAACTCATTTGACTCAAGGTATCGCGGCCGGACTGGGCGTGCCCACAGGCTCCGTTGTCAGTCCCACTTTCACGATCTGCATTCCCTATGAAGCTCGGTTGTTGATGTTGCAC
Source organism: uncultured Pirellulaceae bacterium (assembly GCA_964530985.1). Classification (GTDB taxonomy): domain Bacteria; phylum Planctomycetota; class Planctomycetia; order Pirellulales; family Pirellulaceae; genus Mariniblastus. The sequence goes on from CAZHCH010000034.1 coordinate 14,280, forward strand.
TTGGACGCCTACCGCATTCAGTCTCCCGAAGAAGTCGACCAATTGGGGCTCGACGAAAGTGTCGGCGATGGTGTGGTTTTAGTGGTAGAATGGGCGTCACGGATTGAGGCATTGCTGCCGCCAATTGATTTAAAAATCTACCTGACACAGACAAGCCAAGAGGCTCGCGAGGTTTCATTCGATCCCGTTTCCGACGCAGGGCAGCAATTGGTTCGACATGTCTCCAAAAACTGGCCTGAATAGGCAGCGAAGTTGTATTTCCGAAAAACACGAAGAACCTGCAATAAATCCTGAATTGATCCACCTCAGCCCCAGGTAATTGTTAATTACGAGGTGAATCGTTCGCAGTACTGCCTTCAAGCGTGATTTCTGGCTAACGCCACCTAGCGCCGGTACGACAAACCAGTCAACTCAGCTCTGATACGCCGCTAGGGCGAGTGCCAAATCGAGCGAAAAATTCAGTTTCAGACCAAAGTGGGGGCTTTACCGAGTTGATTATGAGCGATTCTAAACTAGCCTAAGGGCTAATGAGTTGCGGTAAATTTTGAACCTAGGCAGACGTGCCGTAGGCGAACCTCGCTCACCATTCTAGATTTGGTATTTTCGATAGATGAAGTTAAGTCGACTTTTACTACCAGCAATTGGGCTGCTCGCGTGTGTCTGCGCGATTAGCGTCGCTGCCGGCTTGTCGAAAGTTCCTGTTAAAGTCTCTCAGCAAGTGCTGGAAAAACTAGAGCAGTTGTCCGTGCCGCCGATTCAAATGCTTGGCGAAGCAACTGATTCTGGCATCACGCAACTTCCAACTCCTCAGCAATCGCAACAGCTGGACCTCTCATTGCTGCCGACTCGGGGAAACGCAAAGTTTGACCCGCCAGCAACTTCTTCAGCCAGTCCGCAGTCAGTACCGATGGTTAGTGGAGGCTTTTTGCCGGACACGTCATCAGCATTGCCGGCGTCACCTCGAGTCCGTTTGCGCCGGCCCAGTTACCAGCAATTGCCAGCGGGGCAAATTACGCCAGCACTACCGCTCGATTCAGTTCCTAACCCTGGCCCAGTTGGATCGCGGCGTTCGACTTCAATCATTTCAACCAGCCCTCCTGCTGGCCAGCCTTTGCAAGGATTTCAATCGAACGATTTTCAAGACAACGGCATTCAAGCGCCAATTGCTGCTCCAATTTTCCCTAGCCTTGGAACTCAGTCTCCAGTCAACGGATTGCAATTTCAGTCGCCGGCACCACCGGTAATTTCTAGCAGCTTGGATCACGGCCAAGCGTGTCCATGCGGGTGTCAACCGCGTTGTACTACGCAGACGATTACTGTACCCACGTGGGAAACTCGCTACGTAAATTCACTTCAGACTCGCTATCGTTCTGAAACCCGACAGCGCAGATCAAAACGTTACTACACCATCTATGACGACGTTCCAAAAGTTGAAACTTATACTGTGAAAGTTCCCGAGCCCCGTACTCGCACTTACACGGTCAACACTTCAAGAGAGTATCAAGAAGCCAAGCAACGCAACTTTACCGTCATGGTCGCGAAGCCCGCCCAACGAGAAGAAACCGTTGAACGTGTCGAAACCTTCGAAGTCCCTGTCGTGACACCTTACACGGTGATGGTCCCCGAGCGGCAGCAGTACCAAGAGACCACTTACAAGACTGTCACTGACCGAGTGCCAGTTCAAAAGAAATACGTCGAAAACGTCACTAAAACAAAAAAGCGAGTGGTCACCACTTACGAAAAACGACCGTTCACCAAAAAAGTTCGCACGCCTGTGGTCAAGCTGGTTGAAGAAACCCGCACCCGCCCGAAGGTTCGATACAAATCTGAAGTCGTTACGCGCACCTTCGAAGAACCGGAGGTCTACTACTACGATGACATTATCAAAAAGAAAGTAACTCGCTACAAAACCGTCAATCGCCAACGTACGGTTCAACAAAAAGCCGTTGCATACGATCAGAAACGCGGTACTTACTCGAATCCAGAAACCGACCAACGCGTCGTGCCCTACAGCGAGAAGGTCGAGTACAAAGTCACGTCTCCTTACACTGAAACTGTCGATGAGACTTATTACGTTAACGAACCGTTTGTCGAAGAGATCATCAAAACTTTTCCGACCAAGCGACAAGTCGAACGCACGGTAAACAAAACTTATCAAGTCAAACTCCCAGAAACGACGCACGTCAGTCAATCCTACACAGTCCGCGTCCCTTACGAAGTCATGGAGACTCGTTATCGCACGGTTACTCGGCAAGCACCGGTCACCAAATACCGCGTCATCACGCGTGATCTCGGCTGTTGGGAACGCAAAGAAGTCACCTGCCCGACTTGTTCGGTTCACCATGACGGTTGTGGTTGTCCGTCTTGTTCTGTCGGCTCTCAAACCAATACGGAAAACGTTTGGTGCCCGCGCATCGTCTCTCAGCGAATTCCGTACACCGATTACCGCGACGTTCAGCAGCGACTGCCGTATCAGGTGCCGGTTTTGAAGTATCGTGACGAAAGCCGAGTGCGAAATGTTCCGGTGACTCGCTACCATAACGAAACTCGAACGGCGAATCTAAAAGTTTACGATCTAATCGACTCGCAGCGGACCGAGAAATTTTCAGTTACTAAGTACCGCTGGGTGCCTAAGACTCGTCAAGTTACGCTGAAACGGACTCGTGAAGAAATCGCCACTCGCAGCCTGCCGTTTGTCAAATACGAAACCGTTGACCTTGAACCGCTGCCAATCGAGTACCGCTATAAAGAGCCTCGTTTGGTGGACAAAAACGTTGTCGAAACCTATCAAGAACGGGTACCGTATCTAGAGGAGGTTGAAGTCAAGGTTAAGGTTGCCGGAGAGCGAACCAAGAAGGTTACGCGTGAGTTTGTCGTGCGTGTTCCTGAACCGTACGACGAAGAGTATACCGTTAAAATTGCCAAAACGGAGTACATCGAAAAAGATGTCACCGAATACGTTGAGTTCCCGGTTAACAAGGAAGAGGAGTACACCGAAGTCGTGCCTGAAATGCGAACTCGTATCGAATACAAAACCGTAGAGCGCAAGGTGCCGGTATTCACCACTAAATACAAAACTGTGATGGTTCCTCAGATTAAAACACGTACCAGTTATCGCACGGAAACTCGTACCGTATCTGACAGCGTGATGAAGACCTACATGACCTTCGTTCCCGAGATACGAACAAAAACTGTTTACGAAACCAAAGTCCGCAACGTTCCGCAGACTCGCACTGAACTATACTGGGAAAACGTTCCTAAAACTCGGTATCGTACCGTCATGATCAAAGTGCCGCGTCAAGTCGCCCGCGAGCACGTGCAAACGTACACGGTGAACGTGCCGTATCAGGTTCGCGTTTGCGTGCCGGTACAAGTTTGCAAGATGGTCCAAAAGACAATTACGATCCCCGCCGAAGAATGTTGCGAAACATGCTGGGAAGGTTTTGAGGACATCAACGACGTCTCCCGCGCCTATCTCGAATACGGTTACCGCCGTTGGTGTGATCTATGGGGAAATTAGTCAAGCAGTTTAACGACGAGCCGGCAGAGCGTTCGGAAGTCTGCCGGTAGCCGTTAACGCGGCTGGCGACGTAATCCGTAACGCTCTGCGGCTACCGTACTACAAAAATCTAAAATAAATCTCCGCCAAAAGAAACTTTGGCCTCCGCTTGGTAAGTCGCAATCATGGAATCAAGCTCCATTGCAACAACCAAGCGACCAAAGTTTGACGGACGGTAAAAGCTATAAGGCGTCGGCGATTGTCGCGTCATGGAAAAAAGGTCGACTTCCGGATCGTCGTTAAACTTCTCCCTTAGCCAGCGAGCATGCCGCGAACGTTCGCTTCGTTGACTGGGGCAATCACCCCCTTCTCAGTAATGATTGCTGCAATTAAGTCTGCCGGAGTAACGTCGAACGCTGGATTGTAAACACTAACGCCGTCCGGAGCCGTTTGCTTACCGAAGCCGTTGGTGATTTCAATTGGGTCTCGTTCTTCGATCGGAATTCCGTCGCCAGTTGGCAAGCTCAAGTCGAATGTGCTGCTGGGGGCGGCGATGTAAAACGGAATGTTATGTGCTTTGGCCAGCACCGCTATCGAGTAAGTACCAATTTTGTTTGCCGAATCACCATTGGCGGCGATTCGATCCGCGCCCGTCACCACCGCTTGGACTCGGCCCTCTCGCATTACTTGAGCTGCCATTGAATCGCAGATTAGCGTTGCTGGGATTTTCCGTTGCATCAATTCCCAAGCGGTAAGCCGAGCCCCTTGTAACAAAGGACGCGTTTCGTCGACGTACACGTGCAAGTCGTGCCCTAGGTCTTGGGCCGTAAAGAAAACACTCAAAGCCGTCCCGTACTCGGCTGTTGCCAAACCACCGGCGTTGCAATGAGTCAGCACGCCGGACACGCCGTCGAGTAAACTCGCGCCATGTTTTCCGATCGAATGGCACATTTGCCGGTCTTGTTCGTGAATGGCAATCGCTTCGGCCAGCAGCGCTGATCGTGTCTGCTGTACGTCACTGCCAGATTCCCTGTGCTGTTGACTGCATTTACGCATTCGGTCCAGTGCCCAAAACAGGTTGACTGCGGTTGGTCGACTTTCAGCCAAATAGTTCAGAACATGGTCTAGTCGTGCGAAAAATGCGTCTTCGTTTTCATTATCGACGGTCTGAAGGCCAACGATGACTCCATAGGCAGCCGCGATGCCGATCGCAGGTGCGCCGCGAACGCGAAGCATCTTGATCGCTTCCCAGACCGTTTCAACCGTCTCACATTGGATGCGCTGTTGGGTAGTTGGTAATAGTGTTTGATCGAGCAAATCCAACCGGCCAGATTCGTCGCCGACCCATTGGATCGAATCAGTACTTTTTGTCATGAATAACTTCGAAGGGGTTTAATGCCGGTGAGGCAATAGAGTGATTGTTGTAGATCAAATAAAAAACGACGGCCGTCAAAAAGACAGCCATCGCTACGTAATTTTCATCACTGATTATGCTCGTTGGTCATCGCTAAGAAGCACTTCGGCCAGTGAATTGATTTCTTTGTCCGAGTTTTGCTTCATGTCTTCGAATCGATGTTCGTTTCGGCGATGGGCCAGCGTTAGGTACAGCTGAGCAATTTTGTACTCGCGATCGCGAATCGGTTGTGGGATCGTGCCATTGACCACGACTCCACTGATCCTTGCGTAAACGCAACTGGCCATGAACAGTTCAGTAGCGATGTCGGCCAGTCGACCTTGGACGTGTTGTTGAGCGTAAACTTTACTCGCGTTTTTAGTTAGTGCCAATTTGAGTTGCCAAGAAAGCTGACCAATCTGTTTCGAGATACTACGAGCGTAGAACCTCAGATGATCATGCTTGACGGGTAGGGTTGGGTTTACGAGCGATTCGCCCATCACCCCCAGTTTTTTCCGAAGGCTGCCGACGAGTCCTTCATCTTCGGAGTTGAGATCTTTACCGACGTGTCGGAAGCCGACGAGGGCGATAAAGCTACGCAAGGCATCGTTTGCACAGTCGCCGATTAAATTTAGTCTGGCATCTCGAACAAGTCGTTCGAACGGTTGGTCAGTGAAGACTCCCATCCCGCCCCAAACTTGCAAGCAATCGTTGGTTGTTTTCCAAAGTGTTTCACTGCCAAAGACCTTGATCATTGCGGCCTCGGTATCACAGTCCGAAGTGTCGGCCGTAAGCGACTTTGCCATGTGCAAATTAGCACTTTCTAATGCGTAGCAGTCTGCTGCTGCGGTGGCAATTTTTTCTTGGACCAATTCGAAGTTGCCTAAAGTGATTCCGAACTGGTGTCGGTCATTAGCGCGTTTGATCATTTTTTCAACGCAAAACTTCGCCGTACCGACCGACGCTGATCCCATCGACATGCGACCGAACGCCAGTACGGTGTCGACCACATCCATACCAGATCCCAGCTTGCCCACCACATCGTCGGTGGTAACTTTGACGTCGGTCAAACGGATGTTGCTGGTCGCGATCCCTCGGCAGCCAATTTTATTAAGCCTTGCGTCGGTAACTTCAACACCAGCCGTATCCATCGGAATCAAAAACGCGGTAATAGCTCCGTCAGGATGAGCGTGATCGGGGGTACGAGCGATTACGATCAACACATCTGCGTCGGAGCCGTTGGTAATCCAGCGTTTTTCACCGGAGAGTACAAACGAATCGTCGCCGTCGGGTTCGGCGCGAGTCCGGACGTTGTTGATATCCGAACCGGCTTGCGCTTCGGTCAGTGCAAAGGCGATCGATTTTTGGCCACTGGCAATCGATGGGCCCCATTCTTCTTTCTGAGCATCGCTACCGAACAATTCTAATGCCTTAAGGCCAACGGACTGCTGACAGCTAACGAAAGCTGCTGTCGAACTGCAATGCTCCCCTAAGACTTCCATGATCTTGCAAAACTCGAATTGCGAACCGCCTTGCCCGCCGATGGATGTATTTGCTGTGAAACCTAGCACTCCCAATTTGCCGAGGCCTTTTATTACGTTAGCGGGGATCTTGCCGCTACGATCGATTTTTTCAGCGTCAATGTTGGCTTCGCAGAAGGAACGTAGTTCCTCTAAAAAATCGTTCAGTGAGGCCATGCTGTCTTCGTCTTGCTCCGGGAAGGGGAAGACCGCTTGTTCACAGAATCGACCAAAAAACAAGTCCTTGGCAACACTTCGGACGTCGGAGCCTTCTTCAAGTATCTCGTCGACATGGGACAATTGTTTTTGCTGAAGATCAGTAAGACTAGCTACAGACATGGTTTGGTGTTTCCGTAAAAGGTATCGTAAGGAATAACTGTTTTAAGGATTTGGAAAGGGTGGTTTGAGACAGATTTAATAACGTCAGTCGAAGGCGTCAAACACTCGAGTTAAGGCCATTCTGAATAGACAATTAGAAGGGCTTGAGCGTCGAAAATCAACGCGGGCAAAGACTGGCTAGGCTACGCTTCGTCAAATAGTAAATAGTTCGTCGTACCGCCCTTTAAGTAGGATTGCCGGTTAAGCCTAGGGCCTAGGCTACGAATTCAGTAGCAATGTCTAATCGGCCACTAAAAGCGTACGCTGCTAGCTACGATGGGCGTCGATCATTTCTTTGAACCGCCCGAACAAGTATTGGCTGTCGTGTGGACCAGCGGATGCTTCTGGATGGTATTGAACGCTGAAGGCGGGGTGTTCTTTATGACGCAGACCAGCGATCGTGTCGTCATTTAAGTTGACGTGGGTCACCTCTAAACAATCGGGTAACCCGTCGGTGTCCACCGCAAATCCGTGGTTTTGACAAGTGATCTCGATCTTATTGTTGGAGTGGTCCATTACCGGCTGGTTAGCGCCACGGTGGCCAAACTTCATTTTGAATGTTTTCGCCCCGCAAGCTAACGCAAACAGTTGATGCCCTAAACAAATGCCAAAGATCGGATACTTTCCCAGCAAGCCGCGGATAGTTTCGATGGCGTATGAAACTGGCTCCGGGTCCCCTGGGCCGTTGGATAGAAACACGCCGTCGGGGTTGAGTGCGATCACTTCTTCGGCGGTTGCTGTTCCCGGGAGCACGGTTACTCGGCAGCCTTGATCGAACAAATGACGAGCAATGTTCCACTTCATACCGAAGTCTAACGCAACGATATGCGGCGCGTCTGCGGCTGGTTCGCTTGGGGCAACCGCGTCGGTCCGACCGTCCCACCATTGGCTCAGGTGAGACTCCCAATTGACGGGCTGGGCTGGCAAGACTTCTTTGACTAGGTCGCGTCCGATAAGCCCTTCGGAGCTATTGGCTAAAGCGACTAGTTTTTCCGAATCCAATTCTTCGGAGGAAATCACACCACGAAGCGCACCGGCCGAACGAATTCGCTTGACAATCGCTCGAGTGTCGATGTCGGAGATGCCAACGATATTGTTTCGCTTTAGGTACTGGCCGAGCGTTTCCTGTGAACGGAAGTTACTGGCAACTCGACTGACGTTGCGAACAATAAAACCTGACAGGTGAGGCCCCCGGCTTTCTACGTCTTCTTCGTTAACCCCGTAGTTTCCCATTTCCGGGTAGGTCATGGTAACGATCTGGCCGCGATAACTTGGGTCGGTCAAAATCTCTTGATAACCAGTCATCGACGTATTGAAAACCACCTCGCCACTAGTGGTTCCGTCGGCTCCAAAGGCGTAGCCGCTAAAAACACTACCGTCTTCCAACGCCAGTTTCGCGGGTTTTAGCCGGCTAAAAGGGCTGACACCCTCAGGCACTGGTTGATGAGAATTGGATTGAGTCGTGTCGATGGTCACGTTTTGATTCATGGCGTCAATTCAGTTGCAAGTAAAGGATAAAGCCGGATTGTCAAAATAAATCGAAAATTCGACGGTAGACTTTAACTGTTGTAGTGGATCAAGCACACGGATTTCTTTTTCAAGGGAAAACCGTCATATCAGACGATACTTCTCTTGGCTGTGGGTCTCCGAAACGGGGCAACTCGAATCGGACAGCCAACTTTAGAAGGGTTTCAGTCGCGGCGAGCTGAAACCCTTCGTTTTTTTTGCGCTCTGGTGGCTGGTAAAACCAGCCCAGCAACGCGATTTTTCCGTCCTAGGGCATTGATTGCGTTTTGCCGACGCAAATTTTAGTGGGATTCGGCGGATACTCAACCACCGTTCAGCGGCCCCTGATTATTTAACAATGAGCCGGATCCGAGCGGTGCGATCGCTCAATTGCCAAGCGAGGGTCTTCAGATGGTACGAATATTTGCTCTAACCCGTACACTTTAGAAGTTGCGGTTCAAAAAACTTGCCGAACACGGTCGCCAACACTAGATGGTGGTGGATTTCATTGGGTAATTGCGACCAGCACGATACCTAAGCGTTGTGCGAGTGCGATGGTTTCGGGCTGATCCAAGATAATTGTTTTTTCGCCTTCGACCGCCAAGACAGATCCTCCGGCGTCGTGGATTGACTGGATCGTACTGGTGCCGATCGTGGGGACATCGAACCGCATGTCCTGATTGGGTTTGGCGACTTTTACCACAGTAAAACCGCCTTGGCAAAGCTCGCCTGCTCGCCGAATGCAGGCGTCGGTACCTTCGATTGCTTCGACGGCCATAACCGCTTGCTCTTTGATGACCACGGTTTGGCCTACGTCCAAGCCACCCATTTGTTTGGCCATCGTCCAGCCAAATTCGATGTCTTTTTGTTGGGCAGAACTTGGTTTTCTGTTGGTTAGCGTCCCGGTTTTCACGAGCAGCTCCGGGGCAAAGTCAGTTGCTGGTTGGAATTCAATTCCACCGGCAGCATAAAGTTGTACAACGGTGTTCAGAAGCGTGTCGTCGCGCTGGTCTTTTGAGCGGGATATATAAACTGGATAAAAGTGTCGTAGACATGTGAGATCGGGAAAGTGCTTAAGCAAATCACGTCGTTTCTGGAACAACAGCGTTTTAAAAATTTTGCCCGCCATCGTCGCTCGTTTGACGCCGGCAGATCGCAAAAATCGTACTTGCCCGCCCATGCGACCCATTCCAAAGACACGGTAGCTGGTGCACAGAGATTCTAACACCGGTGCTGCGTGCCCGCTGATCGCACAGCAGTGTACTTCGTGGCCATGTGCGAGCAACGATTTGGCGACTTCGACAGGGAAATCGCCCCAGCCGGCGACCAGCCCGATTTTTTCGGGCGGCGTTGATTTGGATGGAGGTAAGTGGCAAGGTAACGCTTGTTGCATGGTGGTTAAGGCAACGTTCAAGCGGCCTTGGGTTTGTTTTCCGAGTTCGTTTCGTCTTGCTCACCAGTTAGTTTGGTTATTTCTTTTTCAAGCTCTTTGAGTTTCTTCCGCATCTCAGGCAGTTTTGATCGGCTAGCCAACAGCAGCATTTCTTCTCTTACTGGTTTGGCTGGACAGCCAAAGAAGGTCTTATTGGCTTCCACATTATGCATCAAACCGGATTTTGCTCCGATTTGTGCGTTGTCTCCAACCGTCAAATGGTCCGCCACTCCTACTTGTCCCGCCATCACGACGTGATCGCCCGTTTGGCTACTGCCAGCAATCCCAACCTGCGAACACAACAGGTTGTGGTCGCCGATGGAGCAATTGTGGCCGATCATGACAAGGTTATCTAGTTTCGTTCCGTTACCAATGGTGGTCGAGTCATAGGTTCCACGATCGACGGTCGTGTTGGCACCAATTTCAACATCTTCGCCCAAAACCACATTGCCAAATTGTGCCGATAGCATGTGTTGGCCGTCGTTGGATTTATAGCCAAAGCCAAACGCACCTAAGACTGCACCGGCATGGACGGTCGATCGATTGCCAATAACAGTGTTTTCGTAGATAGTCACATTCGGGTAGACGGTCACGTTTTCGCCGATGCAGACGTTTTCCATGATCGTTGTGTTTGGAAAAATAACGGAGCCGGACCCGATCTGAACGCCGTCCATGATGACTGCACCAGGATGAATACAAGCATCATCAGCGATCGTTGCGATTGGACTAACGATGGCTTGAGGGCTGATACCATTATTGGGTCGTTCGATCAGCGGTTTGAAGTGCCCAGCTATTTTCGCAAAGGCTGCTTCGACGTTTTCCACGCGAATGCATGGTTTAGAGCTGGTTTCTATCGTTTTAGGGATGATCGCGGCAGCTGCATCGCTGGACAAAAATTGATCGTGGTGCTTTTCGGAACAGGCAAATGTAATTTGCGAACTGGTGGCTCGATTGATAGACGCAGCGCCATTGATCACCGGGTCTTCTGCCGACGTCAAATTGCCTCCTACGAGCTGTGCGAGTTGGTGCAATCGCATCATGCCCAGGCTTCCTTTCCTGCCCATTAAATGGGTTCACGCTGTGATAGTTTTGTGTTTTGAAAAACAGGTGTTATTTCAAGAGCCCCATTTAAACCAATCTCTTACCACGCGGCTAGGTCGATTGATCGACTAATTAAAAGTGATAGCACTTTCGTTGGCAAGGTACTGAGGCTAAGCGGATTGTCCGCCGTGCGAAAAATAGCAGCTACGCGTCTGTGGGAACGATGCTTTAACAACCCGGGTGTTATTGAGAGCTGACTCGGACAGGCCGAAAATTCAGTTTGATTTAGATGCTGCTGGAGCTGTTAAATGAATTTAGCGAGGTAGACGGTGTTTCAGGCAAGCTTTTAGCTTCAAACTTACACTTTGTTTTCAGGGCAAACGTCGTTTCAATCAAATGAGTGTAACCATTGGTCATGCTCTGTAGTGAGCAGTTTTGGATTACATGTTGGCGGCCAGTTTCACCTAAGCGACTTCGCAACTTTGAGTCGCCTAACAACTGTGTCCAACGTTCTGCGAGTTTTTCAGTGTCACCTGGAAGCACTAGGAATCCAGTTTTGTCTTCTTGTACTGATTCGTCGATTGATCCAACATCCGTAGATACGACCGGTCGCTGGCACGACAACGCTTCCATAATTGAAACTGGACTAGCCTCGTTGTGTGATGTCAGTGAAAAAACATCCAACATTGAAAGGACGCCGGGAATGTCTTGGGTTGAACCGATGAAGTGAACATTCGCATCGAGGTCAAGGGTTTTGCTTAACGTTTCGAGTCGACGTCGCTCAGGGCCGTCGCCAGCGATGACAAAGTGTGCTTTGGGGAAATTTTTCAGTGTTAGCTTGGCTGCACGCAAGAACAAGTCGTGGTTCTTTTCAGGTCGTAGCGCCGCAACGATTCCGACAACGGGACAATCGGCGGAAATGTTTAGTTTTTGCCGCCATTGAGCTCGCGATTCGGCATTAAGCGTAAAGTGATCTGTATCAATCCCGTTAGGAATTAAGAACACTTTATGCTCGGGGAATTTTTCTTGTTCGATTTGATATTGTGCGTGTTGTTTGGCAACAGCGATGAAGCCATCGGTAATACCGGTCAATAACCGGTTTAGGCGACCAACACCATCAGGCCACCCAGTGGAATGCAAGGCTGATAAGATGACGGGTACGGATGCGCGGCGAGCAGCAAGTCGCCCCCAGAACATTTTGTCGCCTGCCCCGACGGTGATGACAGCGTCGATGTTCTCTTTTTTGAAGAGTTTTCGAAGTCGACCGGTAACGGCAAAGTCGTATTTATGATGAATCAAGTTTTCAAAAATTGAAATTTCTTTTTCAAGCTCGACTCCCAATACGTCTTTTTCTTTCAGGCAGCCAATCAGTGGAGTGATTCGAGTGGGATCAAAACGCCGAACCAGATTTACTAAAAGAGTCTCAGCACCGCCGATGGGCATGCTGGTCAGCAAAAACATAACTCTCAGTGGGCGGCCAAAAGTGGATTCGTTTGAAGGGTTTCGTTTTGAATTTGGAGACATGCTAGGTTCGCAGGGCAAGCAGTTGTAAGTTGAGTAGGATAGGATTGGTGGAAGTGGCAATGCCGGTCCAAGTGTAGGATTAATGCAAGGTGTTTGGTGTTTGTTGAGTTGGAAACGGAAGCGTGGCCGGCAGAAGCGGTGATCGTTCGGCAGTCGATCGAATTGCTTCCTGAACCAACTCTTTGTCAAATGATTCGTTTTTGGGAACGTATCGCGTTACGCTTTGAATTCTTGGGTCGTAGGTGAGCCAATTTTTCATGCGTTCAATGTTGGGGTCGCCATGTATCCGTTGCAGGTGAAACGCGTCGTCACCCATTTCGTTCCAGCCACCGTACGCGGAGCACACGCCGAGGAATCCGGCTTCACGGAGCATGCCAAAAACTTTGTCATTTAAGTTTGGAACTTGCCCGAAAGGAAATGCGAAGTAGCGAATTTTATTTTCGATTGCCGCTTCAAGCTCAAGGCTGGCGGTGATAACTTCATCGACTAGCGTACGTTCGTCGGTGATGCTTCCAAGGTCAGGATGGGTGCGAGTGTGAGCGCCAATTTCTATTCCCGCTCGGTCTAACGCCAACAAAGATTCAACCGTGTTTGCCGGCAGCGGGCAGTCACGTTCGACGTCATGGCCAAACGGTTTCTGGTTGAAAGTGTGGTCGGTCGTGACAAAATAGGTCGCAGGAATCTGGCGCTCGACCAAAAGAGGTAACGCGTACTCACAGTTTTCAGCGTAGCCATCGTCGAAAGTGATCGCCAGGGTAGGGCGACTATTGTTTTTTTCGGTGATTCGGCGCTGGCACTCTTCTAAGCTGACAATGTCGAAGTTCTCTTGAAACCAATTGATTTGGTTCAGGAAATCCTGCCGGCTCATGGTCCATGGGTTGGGATAGTCGTCGGCAACTCGATGGTAAAACAAAATTATTACAGGAACCTGCCCTTTTCTGGCCATGTTGAACCAGCGGAATTGCCGGTAGGGCATGGTGCAGAGACGGTAAGCCTGAATAAGTTTGGTTTTCCAGTTGGGCATGATTGGCCAGGTCAAAGAAAGTGGGTTTATTGAGTTGAGGCGAATCGACAAACAGAGGGCGGCAGTGTTTTTCAAGTAGATATAGTGTTGATCACAGTCAGCTCGAAGCAAATAAAACCTGAGTAATTTGTTTGTCCCGCAGTGCCTAGTTTCTTCCGCAAAAACAGGACCGCTACAATTCATACAATCGGTCCAAGATTGTTCTGTCGGATGGAGAGATCTAGCAAATTAGCTTGGTCCGTAAGCTTCGGTCGCAAACGCTGACGTACGTTTGCGAGATCCCCAAATGGCTTTCGGCGGCGTTGGTTGTTCTGGGTGATTCCCCCCATCAATGCGAAAACGCCTCTTAGTGAACCGACCTGACCAAATGAAAAACAAACATCGTTTATTCGGCATCAATATCGACGCCATCCGTATGCCAGAAGCCGTGAGTCGATTGCGTGATTGGATCGAAGGCGATGAGTTGTGTAAAACGGACGGTGCCGATTCTGGTGCGACATGCCGCTATGTTGTGACGCCTAATGTCGATCATGCAGTGCTACTACAAGAGAACCAACAGCTAGTCGACGCTTATCAGCAAGCACATTTGATTCTTGCCGATGGACATCCAATCGTTTGGGCGTCCCGTTTGTTGCGCAAGCCTTTGCCGGAACGCGTCGCTGGATCGGAACTGGTGCCTGCTTTGTTCGATAGCTTCAATCAAGATCATTCTTCAGGGAAATTGAGAGTGTTTTTGTTGGGAGCCATGCCAGGGGTTGGAGCCACGGCGGCAGCGAATATGAAACAGCAATGGCCAAATGTAGAAACCGTTGGTGTCTACAGCCCGCCGTTCGGATTCGAAAATGACCCCGAAGAAAATAACTACTTGTTAGGACGCATCGCGCTATGTCGCCCAGATGTTGTGATCATTGGGCTTGGTGCTCCAAAGCAAGAAATCTGGGTTAGCAAAAACTATCAACAGATCAAAGCCAAGGCTGCGTTGTGCGTCGGAGCGACAATCGACTTCTTGGCCGGTGAGCAAAAACGAGCTCCCGTGTGGATGCAACGCAGTGGTGTCGAATGGCTACACCGAATGTGCAGCCAACCAAAGCGATTGGTTAAACGCTATGCCAAAGATGCTTGGGTTTTTCCTCAGTTGGTGATCAAGCAGATGTTCGGCGGTTGGAAACCGGCTGCGTAGAGTAACGCTCAACTAGCGCGATGGCAGTCCTTCAGCGAAGCCTCATCCACTACGTCCTAGTCGCGCCAATAAGTCTTGTCTTAACGTGCTGGACTATTTAACCGGATAATCATCGGTGCGGAAAGACGACGCTGGCAGGCCTTCTTTGTTCGAAAGGTTCGGCGTGTCTGCACTGCCCCAGCCGAAACGAACGGCTTTAGGTTTTGCGACTTGAGGGCTGTGAACAATCACCGCATTGTCATCGATTTTAGCTTCCGCCGGAACGAAGTTTCCATCGTCGCCTGCGATCGTGAAGTGAGTCAGAGGTTCGCCATCACGACTGACCAGACCGCCACCAATCTCGCTAAAGCTAATGCGAATCTTGTCGCGTTGGATTTTCATTTTGCTGTACATTGGTCCTGACGCAACCAAGTCAGACTTGCCGTATGTATGCTTCAAGGCCAGTAACGCTAAGCGTTCCCCGACTGGCTTTTTTGCTTTCGGATGAATGTTGGTAGGGTTGCCGATGTCCATCGTAACCACCATTCCCGTGTTGGGCAGCGACAACGCCATGCCTTGAGCTTCACGAAGAAATGCAGCGCTCATTGGATTGTTCTTGTATTGGAAAGGGGCAATCTGAACGAAGTAAAACGGAAAGTCCCCCTGCCCCCACTGGTCTCGCCAATCTTGGATCATCGCGGGAAAGAGCTTTTGGTACTGGCCAGGTTTTTTTACGTTCGATTCACCCTGGTACCAGACAACACCACGAAAGGAGAGTGGAACCAGAGGTTTTATCATCGTGTTGTAACAGGCCGAAGGCTTGCGGTGATTAAGCCATTTCGGTTTTTTCTGACCACGGTAAGTTGCGCCGCCTTCTGCAATTTGAGCGGGGTACTTGGAAAGGATTGGTTCGAATTCTGGAAACTGCTTTCGAAGCATTTCTTCGCTGGCCCAAGCTTCGGCTGACGAACCGCCCCAATTAGTTGAGATCAGTCCGATCGGCACGTTTAACTCTTGATGCAATCGCGAACCAAAAAAGTATCCCACCGCGCTAAAGGCTGAAACCGATTTCGGTGAACAGACTTTCCAGCGGGATGAAACATCGTCTTGGGCTTCTAGCCCTAACACCTGTGGCACATCACACAAGCGAATCTGTGGAAAGTTTGCCTGCTGAATCTCTTCTTTCCAATGCTCGACACCAAAGCCACGCATTTTCCACTGCATATTGGACTGCCCAGAACAGATCCAGACGTCGCCCAGCAACACATCGTTTAGTGTTTTCTTCTGACTGCCACTGGCGATATGAATTTGGTAAGGGCCACCGGCGTCGGGTGTTTTCATTTGGGTTTGCCACTTTCCATTCTTGTCGGAAGTTGCTGTGTAAACACGACCGTCCCAAGACCCAATAACTTCCACCTGCTTTCCTGGAACACAAGTCCCCCAAACAGCCGCATCGGTGTTTCGTTGCATGACCATGTGGCTTTTAAAAGCACCGGACAAGTTGAGTTTTTTCGGGAGTGCTTTGTCTTTTTTTGATTGATTACTCGGCTTTGCTTCGTTTGAATCATCCAAGAATTCTTCGGCGAGGCTTTTGTTTTCGAAGCGGTCCGAACGCAGCCAAAAACGGTCTTTGAATTTGTCTTTTAAAATCGCCAATCCTTCCTGCTTGTCCTGCGGGTTGTAGCGACCCAGCTTGGGGCGCCAAACAACAGGCACCAACTCGCCCGGCTTCGAACCTTTGATGGCCTGACCGACTTTAAGGTTGGCATGAGCCCAGTCGTCACCCGTATCAACGATGTCTTGGAGCGTACCAACAAATACTTTGTCTGCCTTTTTTACCCGAACCTTAAGCGG
>CAZHCH010000035.1:0-30072 GCA_964530985.1 uncultured Pirellulaceae bacterium
ATTTTAGGTAGTCTCACACCTATTTCTCTTTATTTGGAGCCAGTGTTTTGGCCGAGTTTCAAAATCAGCATTGGGGGCAACAGCTGGCGAGTTGTCGGGTCTGGAATCAAGAGAAAGCAACATTACGCCACCCCATATTGGAGAGGTCAAAACCCCAAACACGATGGAAAAACGAATCGCTAATCTGATCAGCCACGGCCACTGTTTCTTGGGAAGTTCCATTGGAAACGGTTTTGGCTGAAAAAGTAATTCAGAGTTTGTTGTTGTCTGAGGCATGGAGATCTATCTTGAACACTAAAGACTACCTGTTGTTAATTCACTTTGAAAACGTACGGCGCAGACCAACAGAATTTAGACGCGCAAACTCCACCTGCTAGAAAACAGATGCTTCCGGTATATTCAAGAAAGAAATTTAAGGATCAAACGGGTGGTATCGCCACATCGATCTTAGGCAGATCGTACGAAACGTGCAGTGACTTAGGTTCAGATCACTTTACCTGTCGTGAAAACGTCTGCGAGGAACCTCGCTTTGTGTGGTATTCAAAAGCAAAGGTTCACCAAAGTCGCCTTTTGCTACGGTTGGTACATCTTTGATTCGGTTTGTAAACTGGCCATCATCGGTTTCAGTTGTTCGCGAATCGAATCCATCAGCGGGTCTGTCTCCGCCCCTCGGACTCGCTTGGAGGACACCTCAATCGCCTCGCCAACGTCAATGATTACTTTTGTTTGACCGTGAACGCGACACTTACCGAACAGATCCTCTTCGAATTTTTCGACCGTCTCCAAAATACGGTCCACCGAAGGATGTTCGACAATGTAGTTGTCTGGGTAGCAGGCGATCTGCTGAGCAAGGTAGCTGGCGGCGAGGTGTTGCCAGCGGCGTTCTCGTTCGGATTCGTCCAGTTCGCCGCTACGAGTCATCTCTGGAAAGATCTTCATTCGTATCGCTTTAACACGTGTTTGGATACCTTTGGTAGAGTGCTCGCCCAGCCATTCTTCTTCGAGTGGGTGTAACAAATGATCGATCATTCTGTCTTGCCGTTGCCGGAGGGTAAGACTGCCATCGTTGTTGACCCCGTATTCGAGTTCTTTCAACGTCAGCAATGCATTGCCGACTCGAATGATGCGATCGATCAGCGGTACATTGGGAGTTGGCGACCAGCTGAGTCTTTTTTCGATGTCGTCTAAAACTGGTTTGCAAGTTTTTTCGAGGTCGCCTTTGAATAGATACTTGATTGCCAGCGGATGCACGACAACCTTTCCGGCGTCCTTTTTCTCACGACGTTTGGCAGCTGTACGAGCAATGAAGGCAGGGCCGTCCATGAAGGCCATCAAGCGGTCGTTAATTCGACTGGTCACCCCCGAAGGAAAAATCAATAGCGGTCGTTCGCCGTTGACTAACACGTCAATCGCATAGTCGACTGCCTTACGATCCAACCCCTCTCGGTTGACACTAAAGGCTCCCATCAAACGGATCATGAAAGTCGTGAACCAACTCTGATTGAATAGATGCCAGCTGGCCATTGTGTACATCGACACGGGAGTTTCGCGACACAAGTGGAACATTGCAATCGGGTCGGCAGTACGCGGGTGATTGGGGGTCAACATGATGCCGTGCCCTGCGTCGATCGATGCTCGTAGGCGGTCCATATTGCGGCACTCGTGCTCGACGACACCGTGTTCCTTTTTAAGCAGGCCCTTAAACTTCCCAGCTTTCGTCAGCAGCCGCTGTGGCCAAAACCATTTGATTGGCGGCGTGAACTGGTACGGCTTTTCAATCAGAATTTCGTGCATCGCATCAAATCAATTAAGCAGAATAAGTTTCAACGGCGTCTTTGTCTCGAATTATAAAATTGCGAGTTGTCTAAATGGGGTCGTCAGCCAGAACAATTTCACCAGCATTCCAAGCGTCTAGAAACGGAACAGCACTGGAGATTAAGTTGAATTGCTCTCGCAATGATCCTGGTGTGTGCCAAGCGTAGAATTCGACTTCATCTGGATCAAGCTTTATTTTTTGCTCGCCAGCAAAACGAACTTGCCAAAAGTTCAATTCGACGCCTCGAGGGGAGTGGCACGTCCAGACTCGTTTAATGGGGGTTACGTCAACACCAAGCTCTTCTCGCATTTCGCGTACGATCGCATCTTCCTGAGATTCACTAGGTTCGACTCCCCCACCAGCAAAACCAATGGCACCTGGAGCTTTGACTTTTTGCGAGCGTTTGATGGTCAAAAATCGCGAGCCATCAAAAATAACAGACACCACGGCCCCCAACGGGTAGTCGCGTTTTTCATGAAGTTTTGGTTTTGCTGCGCCAGCGAATTCTACGCAGTCAGTGACTGGTTTTGAACAAATTCCACAGCTAGATTCGCCATCTTCGTTGGTGACGTTCGCTAATCCACCGCAACTGCCTTTGACGGGTTTGTTGTTAAAAATGGCTCCAACTGCCATTCCAAAAATCATCAAACCGAACACACACAGTGACGCAATGAACACCGGCCAAATAGAATCCGCCTCACCGGTTTGCTTGTTCGAATTGCTTTCTAGTTGTTTTCGATGTGCTTCGTCGGCAAAGGGAAAAGCCGCGGAACCATAGCGTTTGTATTCGCCGCTGAAATCTCCGGTTCTGTCTACCAAATAATATTCATTGCCTTGGCCATCAAACAATTCGATCGCCCGTTGCCTGCCCATTACGATTGCCGCGGTCGCCAATGCATCTGCGGTCATGCAATCACCTGCCAAAACGCATGCCGATGCCATGCTATGTTCAACCGGTCGGCCAGTAACGGGATCGATCGTATGCGAGTATCGCTTCTTGCCAACTCGACGGAAGTTTTCATAGTCGCCGGAAGTTGCGACTGCCCCGTCGCTGATTAAAGCCACTGCGTCGTAATCGTCTTGAAAGCTATCGGGTCGTTTTAATCCAATCCGCCAACTCGTACGGTCGCTGCGATGGCCACTGGCTCGGACCTCGCCGCCGACCATTACTAAAATGCTCTTGCAGCCCATTGTGGTCAGTTTTTGCCAAACTTGGTCCACCGCGTACCCTTTGGCGATCGCGGAGAGATTGATTTGCACAGAGGGGTGGCTTTTTTTGATCCGTGGTGGATTCAGTTGTACGGTCAGTTTTGCGTAGCCTACAGCTTTCAAGGTTTCTTTAATGTCGTCTTCGCTTGGCGGGTCAAATGAATCTCCGGGGCGCCAATCACTTCGGCCAAAACTCCAGAGTTCTACTGCAGGTCCAACGGTGATATCAAATGCACCCTCGGTGAGCTTGCTGATTTCGATCGCTCGCTGCACGACTTGTGCCGTTTCCGCGTCACAGTCGATGAAGTCGGTTGACTTTGAGGCGTTAAACTGACTGACGTAAGAATCGTCGATGTACGTCGACATGCGCTGGTTGATACGATCGAGCGTTTGTTGGACCGTTTGCTTGAGAGTTGCTTCGGCAAGATCGCTTGGCGGGTCGACGACGGTGACTTCATATTTTATCGGCCCCATGCATTTGCCTGATATCGCGATCGATTTCAGTAGCGGTTCAGCGGTTTCAGTCACTGATTCGGACGATTCGGTTTGCGAGTGAACTGGTGGCGTTAGGTTCAATGTCAACAGAATAGCAACTGCAGCAATGGCTATTTGCCACCGGCGGCTCGACAACCAAGAAGTTACAGCGGCGCTAAACGGTGCTGTGTTGTTTCGGTTTTCGTCGTTTGGCGTTAAGTGAACGATCCCATT
The DNA here is from genome assembly GCA_964530985.1 of uncultured Pirellulaceae bacterium. GTDB lineage: Bacteria > Planctomycetota > Planctomycetia > Pirellulales > Pirellulaceae > Mariniblastus. The sequence goes on from CAZHCH010000035.1 coordinate 3,734, forward strand.
CATAGTGGATTTCAATTGTCGAAAGGGAGACTGATTGCCGAGCTTTGTCCAGATGTCGAGCTGTTTAGGCATCTTTTACGATGCCATACTTTTTAATTTTTCGGTCCAAGGTAGAACGTTCGATTCCCAGAATCGCAGCTGCCTTGCTTTTGTTCCATGTCATCGCTTGCAAGGTGGCTTCAATGTGCCGCTGTTCGATCATCTCGAGCGATTCGGGCTGGTATTCTTGTACGATGGTGCGCAAATCAAAATTGGACTCGCTGGCGGTGGTTAGGTTCGTTAACGATAACTCGTCGAGTTGTATAATCTCGCCTCGCGCGAGAACCACGCCCCGTTCGATCACGTTTTTGAGTTCGCGAACGTTGCCGGGCCAGCGGTAGCGTTTAAGTTGATGTTGCGCTTGTGGCGAAAAGCCTTGAATCTTGCGGCCGGTTTCGGCGTTGTATTTTTGCAGAAAGTACTCTGCCAGTTCCATCACGTCTTCGGCACGGTGCCGTAACGGTGGTACGTCAATCTGGACTACGTGTAGCCGGAAAAACAGATCTTTTCGGAAGGTGCCACTGCGGACAGCTTCTTCTAAGTTCCGGTTCGTTGCTGCGATCACGCGAACGGAGACTTTGATTGCCTTGCTTCCGCCGACTCGTTCGAACGGGTGCCCTTCAAGTACTCGTAAAAACTTGGCTTGAATGGAAGGGCTCATTTCGCCAATTTCGTCGAGCATCAAAGTGCCTTTATCGGCCGCTTCGAATTTACCGGCCTTGCGGTCGGTCGCTCCGGTGAATGCGCCTTTTTCGTGCCCGAACAATTCGCTTTCCAGCAGCGATTCCGATAACGCCGCACAGTTCAAACAAATGAAAGGCCCACGTTTTCGCTCACTAGAAAAGTGTACTGCTCGCGCAACCAATTCTTTACCAACACCGCTTTCACCGCGAATCAATACCGTAGCATTGCTCGGTGCTGCCCGGCCAATCTGTTCGTGTACTTTGAAAATTGCATCGCTTGCACCCACGATCTCGCTCTGCACACCCAACTGATCTTGTAGCTGGTCGATTTGGTTTCTGGTTTTTGAGAGGTCTTCAACGAGCTTTTGTTCACGGAATCGAGTTCGCAGTGCCAGCGCAACGGTTTCGGCAACCGCCAATGCGAATTCGAGGTCATCGGAGTTCAAACCTTCTTTTGCATGTGTTGAATACAAGTGCACCAAACCGATGCTGCGGTTGCTCATCCGAATCGGAGCCGCAATCACACTGGTGGCCAGTACCTGGCCAGACTCGTCACGCAGGCCTAGGGCGCTGTCGTCTTGGACATCGCGAGCAAGTACTGCCTCACCACGTCTTAACGCCGTCTCTGAAAGAAAGTTTGATACCCGTTGATACTGAGGATGAGCGTCACTGCGCCACGACAAGATTTCCAGATTCTCAGGATCGACCGTCGTTGGGCGATTAGCCGGCACCATTAAAATGCCGCCAGCGTCGACGTTTGCGATTTGAAACAAGCAATCTAGCGCCATTCTCGCGATCGCCCGCGGTGTTCTCTCGTTGGCCAGCTCAAATGCCAAGCGACACAAACGTGTTGCGAGGCGAGACTCTGATCCTTCTTCAGGGAGGTCTTCGCCAGTCAACAAATCTGGACGCTGTTTACGATGCACGATGTTCGTGGGTTCACTTATCGTTTGGGAAGAAAGCAGCGTTTCAGGTGCTTCGTCCTCGACTTCCAAGCCAACCAGTGTCTCGCCACCAATTTCGACCTTTGAAAATACTTTGCGGTCGTAGGCTTTCGATAGGTCAGTGACAAAAGCCAGTTGAGTACCGGCGATTAAAATAATGTCACCTGGTTTAAGAGCCTGATCACCGGTTACGCGTTCTTTGCCAATCGCCGTTCCGTTGCGGCTACTCAGGTCTCGCAAGATCCAGTTGCCTTCGGACAAAAAGATCTCTGCATGTTGCCGGCTGGCTTGGTCTTCTTTAATGACGATCTGACTGTTGGTGGAGCGACCGATTGTGGCCGTTCTTCCCGGCATCAACCGGAATACATCTGACCAGTTCTTGCCATCACGAATTACCAAGTAGGCGATGTCAGGCGAGTTCTGAGGGTTTTTTGGAGACACAGGCAACAGTGGTCTTTAGTTCAAAGGCTAGTGGCTAAACACGGTCGCGCGAGTCTCTGGTCTAAAACTCGCATTGATGGTGCCGTTTTGGCAAACGAATCGGTGCAACCAGAAACTCGACCCTGCCTAATATAGTATGCAAAGCGTTCAGGTTCAAAGGCGTTGTGCGGCAGGCGCGGAGTTTGCGCTGAATTGACGTATTTGTTTGCGAAGAATGTGCTCGAAGCAACCGTAGAGTCCACCTAGGCCAAACGATCCGAGGCCACATGGTAATGGGGATCTTCGGAAACGTTTACCTCAACTAAATCACCGGCAGTGTTCAACAGACCGCGGCACTCGGGACTCAAATGGGTTAGATGTAAACGCTTACCTACGGCTTGGTAACGCTCGGCTAGCCCATTGATGGCTTCCAAACCGGACTGGTCGTACACTCGCGAGTAGTAAAAATCGATCACGACGTCTTCTGGGTCGTCTGGGATCGTGAACATATCTTTGAACGAGGTTACGGAAGCGAAGAACAGTGGGCCGTGTAGTTGGTAGATTTTGCTACCAAATTCGTTGTATTTGACGTCCGCTCCCATGTGGGTGGCGTGGTTCCAAGCAAATACCAATGCGGAGATAACGACGCCTAAGATCACTGCAGATGCCAAGTCGTGCATGAAAACGGTATAAGCCGTCACGAACATCATCACTACTACGTCTGATTTGGGAATCCGGCGGAACATTTTCAAAGATGCCCATTCGAACGTTCCAATGACAACCATGAACATTACGCCCACCAAGGCGGCCATCGGAATTTGAGTAATCCACGGTGCCAGAAACAATACGAACGCCAGTAAGCAAACCGCTGCGGTGATTCCTGATAGTCGGCCGCGTCCACCTGAGTTGACGTTGATCAACGATTGTCCAATCATCGCACATCCGCCCATACCGCCGAATAAGCCGCAGATGACATTGGCCGTGCCTTGGCCAATGCACTCTCGATTTCCTTGGCCTCGAGTTTCAGTGATTTCGTCGACCAGAGTTAGTGTCATTAACGATTCGATCAGTCCAACGCCACACAAAATGATCGCGTACGGAAAAATAATTCGTAGCGTTTCGAAATTAAGAGGCACTAGCTGGTTTGAGTCTAAGAAGTACGGCATTGGTAAGCCACCAGCGATCGATGCTGAGTCGCTTTCAGAGGCGATTACCTTTGCAATTGCAATTTCTTGTTCTGCGTTCAAAGTGACTTCTTGATCAGATGCCGATTCAGGAGTTGTCGATTGCGAGAGGCCAGTTTGAGTGGCTAGCGATTCATGTGGATCTTGAGTTATCGATTTATCGCTGACGATTGGGTGGCCGTGAGCGTCGACACCTTTGATTGCAGCAATTTTTTGGGCTTTATCGTTGGTCGAAAGCATGTCGCCGACGGTAGCCAGCAAGTTTTCGTGGCTGGCGTTGTCTTGTTTGTGGTAGTGATTTACGGTTGCACAGATGAGCGTGACGGACAGGATCGCAACTAGCGAAGCAGGGACCGCTTGTGTTATTTTTGGCAAGAGCCATATGATGATCATGGTTAGCGCGACCATCGCCAGCATCCAGTTCAAAGGCGCACCTTGCAGGTATACCAACACGCCATCGGCTGATAACGTTTTAAAACTGCCCAGCTGAGCCATGCCGATCACGATGGCAAGTCCGTTGACAAAACCCAGCATTACCGAGTGCGGGACCATACGAATGAGCTTGCCTAAACGACAGATACCGATTGTGATTTGTAGCAAGCCGCAAAGGACGACAGTTGGAAACAAAAAGTTCACGCCGTGCTGCATTACCAATGTTACGATCACAACTGCCATCGCTCCGGTGGCTCCCGAAATCATTCCGGGACGACCTCCAACGATCGCAGTGATCAGCCCCAGAAAAAACGCTGAGTACAAGCCGACGACGGGTTCGACGCCGGCGACAAAAGCGAACGCGATTGCTTCTGGGACTAAGGCGAGGGCAACGGTCAGTCCAGATAGAACGTCACTTTTGATGGAGGCTGAGCGTTGTTTGAAGTAATTGAGCATGAAGGCAGGAAAATGCGTAGACAAGTTGCAGAATGAGGTGACTATAGTCGCGCGATAGAGGGCGTCAATGTCGCTTTTCGCATTGATGTTCGGCTTCTAAACTGAATTTCCTGCCATGGTTTTATTCCTCCGACGACACGGTGGACATAATCGCCAGCAGGTGGCTCTTTCGGTTGCAATGAAGCACTCTAGTTAGCGCAGGGCCCGTATGGTCGTGATTCGACGCTGCCAAGATTTTTATAGTACGTGTACTGGTTGTGGCATTTGCTATCGGTTTGGAGGCGTATCGTTGAGGATTTTATGCGTCGCCGCGGTTAACGGTCCGCCGCTGCCATTTCTTGGCAATCAAACGAATAGCGAGCAATAGATCGCCATATAAGGCCTCAGCCCTGTAAATAGGGTGGTAGATGTGCAAACACGAAAAAAGGCCGCTTGATTACTCAAGCGGCCTTTTGGTTTCTTTTGTGCAAAGATCAGACGGGTTTAAACCATGTCCTTCAGACCTTTAAGAGCACGTACTTTAACTGCTTTGCTTGCAGGGCGAGGTTTGGCCCATTGCATCAAACCGGTACCAGGGTTGCGAACTTCACGCTTGGGCAAGGCAGGTTTGTCTTGAACAACAACTTTGCAAAGGCCAGGGATGGTAAACATCCCAGCTGAGCCTTTACCGGCGATGTTCTTTTGGATTTCTGCAGTCAGTGCGTCAAAGAACATTTGAACTTCCTTTTTGGAAGTGCCAGTAGCTTCGGCCATGCTGTTCAAAATTTCGGTTTTAGTTGGTGGCTTTGGGCCTGTTTTCTTCGCCATGAGACGATTCTCCGGTTTGGTTAGTTGAGTATAGAGTTGATTGTGTATGCGGTAACAATGTTGGCCAATTCAATTGAATGAAATTGATGGCCGATCTGCGACGCCTCGTAAAACTTAACAGTGCGTTAGGCTCTGCGACGTTTGTGATGGCTGAAATTAGATCGATTCAGTCACAGGATTCAAGGCAGTTTGCACTGAAAACCACGGTGTTAGGGCGATTTTTGGCTAAAAAAAGCAGTTTTAGCAAGGGTTTTTACGATTTCAGGTCGTTTGATCAGGAGAAAGCTCAGTTTCCCACCGGGTAACTGCTTTGAATTCATGTCTGTGTTTCGCTTTGAATCGATTGTATTGGCGGTCTATTTGCTACTGCTTAACACGACCGTCGGTTCATTCGGATTACTCCGATGTCTCCGTAAAAAAGGCTTGTCGGGATGCTTCAAGATGAGCATAGCAATGCAAATTTTTTCGTTTATCGCGAACGGTCCGACGAAAACTGTTCTAGCTACCATTAGCTATCCCGCCACTTATGAACAGAACAAGGATGTTCTCCATGAAGTCTTCGTTGTTACCTATTCTCACTTTTACGATCGCCGTCTTTGTCGTTCAATCGGTATCTGTGCAGCCAGTTGCTGCTCAAGAAAAGCTGTTTGGCAAAGGCCGTTTTATGAAGCGAATGTTTCGAGACTTGGCTCCGCCGCCAAAATCAGCCAAACCCGCCTCGAAAAAGGGACAACTTCAACCCAAGCAACCCACGTTCGCCACTCGGCCAGCGCAAAACGCTCAGCCTACCTTGGCCGATCAATCGTCTCGCTCTCGAAACACGAAGCTGCGATCGACTCAACCCGCTCGCAGTGAGTTGAATCGTAAGTCGGCCAAACCGCTGCCAAAACCTTCGGAGGCTGCTGACCGAGATGCGTTGCCGACTCGTTCAAACGCAAAAGCAACGCTCGCCTTTGGGATGTTGGTTATGTTGCAAAAGGACAAGCTGTATGTCGCTCAGCTAGATCCCGAAGGAAACGCCGCCGCCGCAGGCGTACGTATTGGTGACCAACTGGTGGCTGGCGGTGGAATCGACTTTGAATCAATGGCTGACTACAACGGAATTGGTGATATCCTCGAAGATGGCGATCAACTAGAGTTTGAAGTACTGCGGGGCGGTCGCGAGCGAGAGATGATGATTGTCTACGGAGAAGTCCCCAAAGACCAAGCCAATGCGATGCTGGAAAGTCGTGTCGAACACAAGACGACTCGTGATTCCAGTCAACGTCGCTCGACGCAAAGGCCCACCGTCAATCAAATCAACACTCGGGCCAATAGCAGTTTTATGCCGAATCGACAAAACGTTGAAGTGCCAAAGCGAACACAAGGGTTTTCACCCAATAACCAACAAACGAGTGGACGGAGCAGTAGTTCGCAAACGATAAGAAGGCAGCAGCAAGAGATTCAGCAGCTTCGATATCAACTCGAGCAAATGAAACGACGCAATGTTAATGGTCCACGCTTACAATTGCCGCCGTCTGCCGAATCGGTGTTGAACTAATTGTTAAGCTGCCAGCGGCTTATTGTTTCGAAAACGTGAAAAGTCAGAGTTTAAACGAGTATCTTATCAGCCGAGTTTTCAGTCATAGCAACTGAGGGCTCAATACAAAATAGTTTCGTGCAGGATCGTTGTTGGAGATCATTTACAGTGACTCAAATTATTGAGTTGCGGTGGGTGGTCGCTATGATTTCAACGGAGTGCACTTCAAAACACGGTCGACACCAAAAAGTCGGCCGTGTTTTATTTTTGTTAGTTAATTCAAGTGGTAGTGGAGGCAGGAAAGGCTTGCGTTAGTGGTGGAATATGCTCAAATCGATTGGGTTAAGTATTGCCAACTAGAGAAAGTAATCTGTTGAAATCTACCATTGTTTACATTGCAGTTGTCGCCTTTTTGTTGCTAACTATAACGACGGTGATCGGCATATGGGCCAAAGGCGATCGGTCAGAAACCGTCGCTGAATTGCGGGACGTGATGTCGGGTAGTTCGGTGGCAAAGGACCCTGCCTCGATCGCCAAAGTTCCTGCATTGGTCGATTCAGACGATGCGCCTGTCTTACTGATCACTGCAGATAAACTGGCCAAGGCTTGGGTTCCGTACGCTATATGGAAAACGAAAAACGGCAAGTTGACGAAAATTGTCACCACGGAGGAAATCGACAAGAAGTTCATTGCTGATTCGCTTCAGGAAAAAATTCGATTATGTGTTCGCCAGCATATCGATAATCACAACACCCGCTGGCTGGTTCTGGGAGGAGACTGCTTGCCCGATGGCGGAGGTTTGGTACCGGGGGGGCACACCACTGTACATAGCAAAGAGCCAGAAGGGATTCCAACTGATATTGTCTACCTGAGCCCCACCAATTGGGATGCGGATGGCGATGGGGTGTTCGGCGAGTTTGAAGACGACCGCGAAGCGATCTCTTACCCCGACGGGTCCGTTGGACTCGGTCGAATTCCGGTTCGCAGTGTGGATGATGTCGAAGCCTTTACGGAAAAGGTGATCGCTTACGAATCCAAGTACCCAACAGATCAGTTTGCAAAAAACATGCTTTACACGTGTACGGAAAAGCACGCCTATAAGAAAGTTCGAAACAGTTGGGATGATTATGTTTCGGAAGCTTGGGACGGTGAAGTCCAACGGTTCTTTGCACACGAAACTCCTTGGGATGAGGAAGATGAACCCGGCAGTTATCAATTAAGTGCAAACAACTTCGTCAAGTTGATTAATGGTTCCACTGTTGGCAAGCTTCATATTCATGGCCATGGACATTTTCCAATGTGGGTTTTAGAGAAATCAATTTTCGATGAAAAAAATGTCAAGCAATTGTCCAACGCGGAAGCCTACCCGTTGATCACGACCGTGTCATGTTTTACTGGCCAGTACGACTCTAGTAAGGATCCATCGATCGTTGAACAAATGTTGCGGGCACCGCGTGCAGGGTCCGTTGCGATCGTGGCACCCATCCGCAGTGGAAAGCCACATTTTGCAAAACGATCTGAGATGCGGTTGATGATTACCGAAGGAAAACTGGACGGCACAACGATGTTGGTGACTAATTACTGGAAGTTTGGACTAGGGGATTCTCAAACCACTGGCCATGCGTTCGCAAATGCCAAACGCGAATTGACGGACGGCGCTGCTAAAGCTTCAGGCTATCACCTTTGCATGTGCGAATTGAATTTACTGGGTGATCCCACTTTGGACATGCGAGCCAGTGTTCCGCGGTCCCCCGTCATGAAAATCGAAGCCAATCAAAGTGGTGATTCCCAATGGAATGTTGCGGTCGCAACGGATGCCCCCGGTTCGACGATTTGCCTGTGGGACCAAAAAGACTGCTATCATGTTGCCACGGCTGACAAAAACGGAAATGCAATGTTCGCGGTGGCTACTCCCGAGAGGCAATTCGAAGTCTCGGTCTCCGGAGTCTCTTTAAATTCTGTTATCAAAAAGCACCAGTTGCGCTAACAAGGAATCGGTGAGCCCCTCGATTGCTTTTGCAGAATTTGCCGGTCGAGCCTCGATGAGCCAGATTGGTGGTATGTTCCAGCACGGCAATTCGGTTGGCGCAGCGTTCTCGCTGTTGATTCTTGGGGCAGGAGTCAACGTTGGGCTACTTTGCTGGTTTGGGGCTGCGTTCGGCTTAAAACGAGTAGCGTTGTTTTGTTGTCTTTTATTGTCAATGACGCTGGCTTTGGCGTATGCGATGGACAAACCACTTTATCCAAAGGGTGTTACTTCAGCCGGACATACTCACGCGTTTGATGTTTACACCCATCCCTTTCACAAAGGGAAATCGGGATTCTGGAAGTCGGCAAGGGAAGACATCGCTGAACATCAAGAAAAGAATGGAGCTCACGGAGTAAAACTTCTGGGAGTACTTGCGTTAGTGGGGATTGTTTTTCGGGTGAGTGAATCGCGATGGGATCTTAAGAGTTGGCTCGAAAGCCAGGAGCAGCAAACCCCTTCGACGTGGGACATCGCATTGCCTGCATGGGTAATTGGGATGGTTGCTTGCATGGGCTTGGTGGTTATTAGTGTTTTCGGAACTTATCTTTATTACCCCGAACCTGAATCGTTGCTAGGCGACCTTTCTCAAATCAACGGCAGTTGTGTTGTCGCAGCTAAAACTGGAGACTGGGAAGGCGTAGATAAATGGGTCACTTATTGCGACGACTTGTCTCGTCGTTTGGAAGTCGGCGTATTTCTACGAACTGGGAGTATCAGCGAGTTCAAACGAGCCAAGGCTAGCGCGTATCGTGATAAGCTCGATGAGCTAAGAGACGATATTGCGGCTGGGCAAACATCAAGGACAGATGAACAGGCAATGGAGCTGTTGCAGTCGTATCTTCAGTTGAGCAAGGCATTTCGCGAACAATGATGGACGCGTTCTTTGTCTTTTTTGCGTTGCCTTAGGTGGCGGTATTTTGGTTGTCTGAGCTGGTATCACTTGTCGACGGTGCCAGCCTGCTGACGTACATAACAAAGAACGCCATGGCGTCCTATTCGGCGGGAAGTTCTTTGATACGGATGTTGCGGTACATCAGCTCCGCCCACTCGGCTTGTAGACCAATGTGTCCTTTGGTTAGCGGCGATTTCTCTCCGTCCTTATCCTTTTGAGTAAAGTTGAAGGTCTCCAGCACGACTTCACCGTTGAAGATAAACGTCGCCTTCTCACTTCCATGGACGTGGATTTCCATCTCGTTCCATTGGCCTTTGGGTTTCTCGACTCCTTTGCTCGCCTGAGCGTTAATTCGTCCGCTCCTTCGCTTGCCATTTTCAGAGTAGAACCTGCCTTTCATTGGCGTTTCCGTCTCGAGGTTCCCGCCGAGTATAAAAAGGTCGCCAGTATGGAATCGCCCTGCTGCATCTCTACCCCGAGGTTTATCACCGGGCGATTCGCCAATTTGCATCTCCAATGAGGACGGCCAAACCCTCCGTAAATTCCCATGAACGTGAAACAAAAGCCCAGCGTCACGTTCATGATCGACTCGCGGAGCAAACCTACTTTCAAGCCACTTGTACTCTAGTTTAAGAATGAAATGACTAAACGATTTGTCGCTAACGAGGCAGTCAGATTGTTGTTTTGACCCCGCTTCTTGGTTGGCGTAAACGTGGATCGCCTTTTCTTTTTCATTGACGGAGAAAGCCCCCCATTTGTCTTCACCCGATGCGCGAGCTGCCGCCCAACCATCGAGTGTTTTTCCATTGAAAAGCGAAACGAATCCTTCCTCATCCTGAGAATCGTCTGCCGTTGATGGATTAGGAGCTTGTTGGGCAGCCGTCGCCAACTCAAATTTTCTTGTTGTCGATTTGTCCGCTGTCGGGAAGTCGTCGGGAATCTCGATCGTTACTTTTCCTGTAGCCGCCCACTCGGTGCCTCGTAAGAAAGTGGTGATGAATCCAACGCCTTCGCAAGAGTAAGCGGCGTGCCCGAGAGTCGAGTGAAAAATCCGACCGTCCTCGTAATCAATCGCCATCAAAATCGGTTCGTGGCGTCCGCTTCCTTTTTGTTCCGGCGAGGCGTATGCAGTAGCCAAAATATTCATATTGACTGCCGGTCCACGCAATTTTTCGTAAAGTTCGTCTTTGGTATGCATAAAAGATTTCGGCATGCCTTTGGTAATCGGATGATCACTGTCACGCAGCACGAGTTTGAATTCATGCTGTGATCCGTGGTTGCCTCCCTTACCTCGCGATTTATCACGAATTAGTTTTCCATCGTCGTTGTAGTAAACGTAAGGGCCGGATTTTTCATTTCGCCTTCCCCAGCCACCTAGGCCGATCATTTCGTTGTACTCTCTCCATTGCGGGAAACAATTGTCGGCTGCGTGAACTGTAACCATGCCACCACCTTCGCTGATGAACTTGGTAAAAGCAGTTTGTGTTTCAGTGGGCCAGTCGGCGGCACCGTAGCCGAAGTTGTTGACAACGACATCGTATTTCGAAAAAACTGGCTTGAAATCGGGATCCGTTTTGGCATTTTTCAGAGCTTGGTATTCTTTCCCGTCATTCAAGCCGTAATCTTTCAGCCATTGGTCGCCTCGCCAAGTGAACCTGCTTCGTTGGATATCGACCGAGAACTTCCCGTTGGTTTCAAGGTACTGTTTCAGCATCGCTGTTATTTTTGGCCAATCACTGTGATTGTTTTGTCCGTCAATAATCAAGACTTTGATTTTGTCTGTTGCTGCGTCGTCAGCAACAGCAGCGTCTACCACTAGCCAAGCGTAACAAAATAAAGCAACAATACTTAGGGTTTTTACTAAAACCATCGAAGACAACTTGCCCAAATTAAACACTCTAGCCCCCTCAAATAAGCCTGAGCCTATTCAGAAAAAGAAAACTGTCACACGTCAAGACTGCCAACCAGTTTATCGGAGATCACCTGTCCTCGAAAGTCTTGACCGGAGGCAGGCCTTTGATTCCTGACAAGAATGCCATTTGTGCCTGTTCTATACGCGTTCGGGCATTACCATTTCGGTCAAGCTTGCTAAAACGGTTTATGATAGATGCCTATCGGAAATCTAGGTGCTTCAACTATCATCTGAGTTGCCGATTCCGATTTCGTAAAATTTAATAACAGGCGTAATGATTGATGACTGAAAAAACCCTAGTGACTTGGCACCAACAATCTGTCGAACGTCGGCGAGGCTGCGTTGTTTGGTTCACTGGATTAAGCGGCAGTGGTAAAAGCACGGTCGCCAACTGCGTTGATACTTTGTTGCAGGAAGCCAAAGTCAATAGCTTTGTACTCGATGGCGACAATATTCGGCATGGCTTGAACGCAAGCTTTGAAATCCTTGAACCCATTCATGGTGAAGAATTTGCAAAACGTTTTGGCCTAGGATTCGGCGCGCAAGACCGCGAAGAGAACATTCGACGGATTGGATGTGTCGCTGAAATTTTTTGTTCAGCAGGTTCAATCGCGCTCACGGCTTTCGTGAGCCCCTACCGAGCAGATCGTGATCGAGTTCGTGAGTTGGTAACAGCGGCTGGCGACGCGAACGATTTCGTTGAAGTATTTGTCGATACGCCGATCGAGATATGTGAATCGCGTGATCCCAAAGGTTTATACAAAAAGGCTCGTGCGGGTGAGATCAAGGGCTTCACTGGCATCGATGCGCCTTACGAGGCCCCAAAAGATCCAGAGATTCATTTAGATGGCGCTCAGCCAGTCGAACAGATTGCTCAGCAAACGATTGATTTTTTGAAGTCGATCGGAAAGCTAAACTAAACGTTGGCCCTAAAGTAAAGGCCCTTTGGCTCTAAGGCTGATCCTGTTTAAGGAAGAGCCTTAGAAGTCGGCGTTGCCAGGGGTGCGAGGGAATGGGATGACGTCGCGAATGTTGCCCATCGACGTCACGAATTGGACCGCTCGTTCGAGCCCTAGTCCAAAACCGGCATGTGGAACGGTGCCATAACGACGCAAGTCGGCATACCACCAGTACTCGTTGATGTCTAAGTCCTGTAACTTCATTCGAGCTTCGAGAACGTCCAGGCGGTGTTCGCGTTGTGAGCCGCCGATAATTTCGCCCACGCCGGGGACCAGTACGTCCATCGCGCGAACAGTTTTGTTGTCATCGTTGCAATACATGTAAAACGGTTTGATTGTGTTTGGGTAGTCAAACAAAATCACCGGGCAATCAAAGTGTTGCTCCGTTAAATACCGCTCGTGTTCGCTCTGCAGATCGATGCCCCACTTGACGGGGAAATCAAATTTTTGGTCGCAGTTTTCAAGAATCTTTACTGCTTCCGTGTATGACAAGCGTTTGAAATCACTTGCGATGATTTTTTGCATACGCTCGATAAGTGATTTTTCTTCATCAATTCGGTCGTTGAAAAACTGCATGTCTTCGGCGCATTTTTCTAGTGCATCAGCAAAAATGCGTTTTAGAAAGGCTTCTGCCAAATCCATATTGTCGTTCAAGTCATTGAACGCGACTTCCGGTTCAACCATCCAAAACTCAGCCAAGTGACGAGAGGTATTGGAGTTTTCAGCACGGAAGGTTGGGCCGAATGTGTAGACTTTTCCCAGTCCACAAGCGTAGGTTTCGGCTTCCAATTGCCCGCTAACGGTCAAGTAAGAGGGCTTGTCGAAAAAGTCGAATTTGTAGTCCAACTTTTCTACTTTGTTTTGCGCGATGTGCTGTAAGTCCATCGTGGTGACCTGAAACATCTCCCCTGCTCCTTCGCAATCGCTGGCAGTGATGATGGGCGTGTGGACGTATAGAAATCCTTGTTCTTGATAGAACTGATGAATTGAGTTGCAGATACAGTTCCGCACTCGTGCAACTGCCCCAAAGGTGTTGGTGCGGGTACGCAGGTGTGCCCACTCGCGAAGTTTTTCAAAGCTGTGCCGTTTTTTCTGTAGCGGATACTCTTCCGGATCCGCCCAGCCATGAACTTCAATTTCGGTCGCTAACATCTCCGTGTTTTGTCCGCGGCCACCAGATTCTTTGATTTCGCCCGTTGCTGAAATGCTGCAACCTGCTGTTAACTTTTTGATTTCAGTTTCGTAGTTCGACAAAGTTCCTTCAGCAATGATCTGGATGTTGCCTTGGCAGGAACCGTCGTTGATTTCGATGAAGCTGAAACCAGCTTTGGAATCGCGCCGAGTGCGAACCCAACCTTGCAGAGTGCCAGTGCTGCCAATGGTGCTTTCTTGGCGAGCGTCGACGACGGAGATTTTGTTCATGGGGTTGTTCGGTGATGAAGTTGGTGACGGCGGTAAAGGCCGATAAATAGATGCTTAATTAGCCACCGAAGTCGTCGAACGAAATGTTCTCTGGTTCGACTCCGAAGTCTTCGCACATCTGAGTCACGCACTTGTTCATGATCGGTGGACCACAGAAGTAGAACTCGATGTCTTCAGGGGCTGGGTGATCGTTCAAGTAGTTATCGATCACGACCTGATGAATGAAGCCTACGTAACCGTCCCAGTTGTCTTCTTCCATTGGCTCTGATAGTGCAACATTGAACTGGAAATTCGGGAATTGCTTTTCTAATTCCCGGAATTCATCGACGTAGAATAATTCTCTTAAACTACGACCGCCGTACCAATAGGTGACCTTCCGACCAGTTTTCAGGTTTTTAAACAGTTCAAAAATATGACTGCGGAGCGGAGCCATACCGGCTCCACCACCCACGTAGCACATTTCGGCTTCTGTTTCTTTGATGAAGAACTCACCGTACGGCCCTGAGATCGTGACCTTGTCACCTGGCTTCAGGTTAAAGATGAACGACGACATTTTACCTGGAGGTGTTCCTTCAGGAGCACGCGGGGGCGGTGACGCGACGCGAACGTTGAGCATGATGATGCCCTTTTCGCCGGGGTAGTTCGCCATCGAATACGCACGGATGGTTTCTTCTTTCACTTCCGACGTGTATCGCCAAACATCGAACTTGTCCCAGTCCGGATGGTACTCTTGTTGAATGTCGAAATCTTTATAGTGTACGGTATGGGGTGGAGCTTCGATTTGGATGTAACCACCGGCTTTGAAGTCCACGTCTTCGCCTTCTGGCAGTTCCAAAATCAATTCCTTGATAAAGGTTGCCACGTTATCGTTTGAGCGAACAACGCATTCCCACTTTTTTGTTTCAAGTGCCTCGTGTGGCACTTCGACAACCATGTCTTGCTTGACCGCGACCTGGCAAGATAAACGGCAGCCTTCACGGGCTTCACGTTTATTGATGTGTCCCTTTTCGGTGTCAAGGATATCGCCGCCGCCCTCGAGCACCTTCACGATGCACTGAGCACAAGTGCCGCCCCCGCCGCAAGCGGATGAAACAAGGATGCCTTGCTCTCCCAAAGCATTCATTAACTTGCCGCCAGCGGGAACTTCAATTTCCGTTTGACCGTTGACGGAGATCTTGACGTTGCCTTTAGCAACCAAGAACTCGCGAGAAATCAGGATGATGCCTACCAACGCAGTAACGACGCCAGTAAAAATCAAAACTCCGTATATAATTGCTGCCATGATATTTTGATTCGAAAAGGATCGATTCGTATTTGAACTTAAAGGGACTCAACTTGAGTTCCTCTAAGTATAAAATTAATGACTTGTGTGTTTAAAACTTGGTTGGTCTAAAGCCGGCATGAGTTTTGGGCCAGTTTTTGAATGCAATCAAATCTTAGATGCCTAGAAACGCCTGAAAACCCAAAGCCATCAAGCCAACGATGATGAATGTGATTCCAAGCCCGCGAAGCCCTGGAGGCACATCGCTGTACTTGAGCTTTTCACGAATACCGGCCAAACCGATGATCGCTGCCGCCCAACCGAAACCGCTGCCGATGCCAAACACGATGCTTTCATCGAAGTTGTAGTCGCGTTCTTTCATGAACAATGTACCGCCAAGGATTGCACAGTTCACAGTAATCAAGGGAAGAAAAATCCCTAGCTTGTTGTACAGCGTCGGAAAAAACTTATCCAAAATCATTTCTAAGATTTGAACCATCGCTGCAATCACGCCAATGAAGCAAATCAAGTGCAGGAACTCGAGATCCACACCGGAAGCAATTGCACCCTCTTTAAGGAGGAAATTGAAAATCAGGTTGTTAACCGGAACCGTAATCGCTTGAACTGCGATCACGGCAATGCCCAAGCCGATTGCGGTTTTAACGTCTTTGGACACCGCCAAAAAGGTACACATCCCAAGGAAGTAGGCCAGCGCCAGATTGTCGACAAACGCAGACCTCAAAAACAACTCGATCAGGTCGGTGAACGATGTGTCGCTAAAAATTAATGCAAAAATCATTATTCCGCCTCCACTTGTTCAGGCATGAATGAACGTAGCACCCAAATGAATATTCCGATGATGAAGAACGCCGATGGTGAAAGTAGCATCAGGCCATTGGGCTCGTACCAACCACCATCCGCTTTCAGCGGCATCAGCACATAGCCAAACAGGCTTCCACTACCAAACAGTTCTCGGAAGAAACCAACGACCATCAAAATCAAGCCGTAGCCCAAACCATTACCGATACCGTCGAAGAAGCTATCGCCTACTGAGTTCTTCATGGCGAAGCCTTCGGCACGTCCCATCACGATACAGTTCGTGATGATCAGCCCGACGAATACCGCTAATTCTTTGCTGAGCGAGTAGGCGAAGGCTTTAAGCACTTGGTCAACCACGATCACTAAAGAAGCAATGATCGTCATCTGCACGATGATACGAATGCTACTAGGGATTCGGTTTCGGATTGCTGCAATGGCAGCACCCGAACAAGCCGTCACAGCAATTACCGCCAGCGACATCGTGAACGAAGTCGAAAGTTTCGTTGTAACCGCAAGTGCTGAACAAATACCTAGTACTTGAAGTGCGATCGGGTTGTCTTTGAAGACGGGGTCAAATATTAAATCTTTAGTTGATTTAGCCATGGTTTTCTCCTGACTTGGCAGGGTCATTGTTGGCAGGTGTTGAATTTTCTACGTCGATGTTGGTTGCTGCCATATCAGAACCGTTTCGCTTGGCAATGTAAGGCCCAAAGCCATTCTCGCCCATCCAAAACTTGATCAAGTTGGTCACACCATTGGAGGTGATGGTTGCACCGGACAGGGCATCAACACCGTTGGCGTTTTTGGTTTGATCGCCCTTGGAGACCTGCAAGACAACCTCCCCCTTGTCGTCATACAATTTTTTACCCAGCCACTTGGCTTTCCATTTTGGATTCATGACCTCGCCGCCCAAACCCGGCGTTTCGCCTTGAGCGTAGAAGGTCAAGCCGACGACTGTTTTTAGATCGGGTTCGACGGCTAAGTATCCTTGCATCATCGACCACAGGCCGTAGCCACGGACGGGGAAGACATACTTTTCAATTTTGCCATCCGTGGAAAGAAGTGTGAACACCTGCGAGTATTTTTCGCGGTACTTGATTCCAGCAATGTCCGTTTTTTTATCTAGGCGATCTGCAACCGAGGGTTTCTTTGATTTCGAGCACCAGATCTGGTCGTACTCTTGAGTGATGTCACCAACTTTTTTACCAGCGGCCTCGACGGCTGCTTGGCAAGCTTCAGTGGCCACTTCGCCCGTGTCCATGTCGATGATTTGCGATTCAAAACGAGCATTGAATAGTTCGCCGATACCGCCAGCTTGATCAATGTCCTCTTGTTTAAAACCAGACACCTTCAGAATATTAACTTGACGATCTGCCAGTGCGTTTGCATCTTGGATGGACTTAAGTCCAACCGCTGCAGCAGACACCAGCAACGCACAGACCAAACACAAGCTGATTGCGACCAAAAAGGTGTTTTTAAGTGAGTCTTTATTCAGCGGCATAGCGAGATACCCTTCGTTTGATGTTCCTTTGAACGACGCACCAGTCAATGAATGGAGCGAATACATTGGCGAACAAAATCGCCAGCATGATGCCTTCTGGGAAGGCCGGATTGATGGAGCGAACTAGGACGGTCATGAATCCGATCAACCCGCCATAGATCCACTTTCCTTTATGTGTCATCGCGGCTGAAACTGGGTCGGTCGCCATGAAGACGGTACCGAAGGCGAATCCGCCAATGACCCAATGCCAGATCGGAGAGATATTCGAAGCGTTGCCCCAAGTTTCAAAAGTAGGCAATAGGCAGAGCAATGAACTGAACGCGGTCAAGCCGATTAAGCTGCCAGCCATGATTCGCCATGAGCCGACACCGCATGCGATCAACACCGCGGCACCGATCAAGACGCACAGAGTTGACGTTTCGCCCATCGATCCGTGAACGTTTCCGATGAAGAAATCCCACCAACCGGTTCCGCCAGGAACAGCACCGCTTTCAAGAATCTGTCCAACGGACATCGGCTCCGGTGTTTTTTGAGCAACTGCACCAAGTACGGTCGCGCCGGTATAACCGTCAGGTGTTTGAACCGCCGTCCAAACCGCGTCGCCGCTGATTTTGGTTGGGTAAGCGAAGTATAAAAACGCTCGAGCCGTCAAAGCGACGTTTAAGAAGTTACGCCCGGTTCCACCAAAGATTTCTTTACCGATGACCACGCCAAACGCGATACCGATGGCTACTTGCCAAAGCGGAATCGTGGCTGGCAACGTCAGCGGAAACAGCATCCCGCTAACCAAGAAGCCTTCGTTGATTTCGTGTTTCCGGATGATACTAAAGATCAACTCGCAGTGACCACCGACGACCATGCAGACGAGGTAAACAGGCAAAAAGAACAGAGCACCATGAAATAGGCAACCGAACCAATTCGAAGGCGACAGGAACGCCCCGGGGTCTTCGCACTTGTAGTTTTCTTTGAGAATCCCCATCCACTGCAACACATCGGCTCGCCAGTTACCCGACCACAATGCGTCGGTAAGTGTTTCGCTGGTCGCAACTTCGGCACCGGCGGCGTAGATTTTTTGAGCTTGATAGCCGGTATTGTACATGGCCATCATGATGCATGGCAGCAACGCCACGATCACCATCGACATCATGCGCTTGGTATCAATTGCGTCACGAACATGAGTGCTACCATCAGTGACTTCGCCCGGCGTGTACAGGAACGTATCGTTTGCCTCGTACAGCGGGTAGAGCTTTTCTAGTCGACCGCCTTTATGGAACAGCGGCTCAACTTTGTCGAGCATTTTTCTAAGCATCGCTGATTAGCCTTCTTTCTCAATGATGGTCAGGTTATCCCGCAGGATTTGCCCGTAGTCGTATTTTCCGGGGCAAACAAACGTACATAGAGCTAGATCTTCTTCATCCAGTTCCAGTGCCCCGAGCAGTTGTGATTCGTCAGTGTCACCACAGATTAGCGAACGCAGCAATTGCGTTGGCAAGATATCCAGCGGCATGACTTTTTCATAAGTTCCCATTGGAACCATCGCCCGCTTGCTGCCTCCGGTTGAACTGGTCATCGGAAACAGTTTTCCGGATATCCAAGAACCCAGGTAGATCTTTGTCAGCGAGAACTTGTCGCCACCGGGTTTTTGCCAGCCCAAGAACTCTCGTTTGGTGCCCTCTTCAAGAACCGCAACCTGATTGTGGAAGCGACCCAAGTAATGTTTGTTAGGTTCTGCTTTGCGTCCTGACAAAACTGAGCCCGAGATGACTCGTAGGTTGTCATTCGTTTCTGTTTCGCCAGCAACCAAGTCATTTAAATCGGCTCCTAGTCGGGTCCGAATCAAGCGAGGCTTGGTAACCATTGGTCCACCCAAGGCAACCACACGTTCGGTCATGATCTTGCCGGTCGTGAACAAGTGCCCGATCGCAATCACATCCTGGTAGCCAATTTGCCAAACGGTTTTTTTAGGACCGACAGGGTCAATGTTGTGGATGTGTGTTCCAGCCAAGCCCGCTGGATGGGGACCGGTGAACTCATGTGTGTGGACACTTGGAATCGAATCACCCGGCACACGAGAATCGTTGCGATGGCAGACATGAATTTTACCGGACGTCAGTTTGCGAATCACTTGCAAGCCCGACACAAACAAATCTTTTTGCCCAGCAATCACTAACTCTGGATCCGCTGCCAATGGATTGGTGTCCATCGCGGTTACAAAAATCGAATTTGGCTCGCTGCCCAATTCTGGCGAGCGGCTAAAAGGTCGAGTCCGGAAGGCAACCCAAGTTCCTGATTCAACAAGTTGCTTTTCAACGGTGTCCCGATCAAGTGCGCCAAGATCGCTATGAGAGTCGAATGAAATTTGGTCTTCACCGGCGAGTTCAATCTCGATCGACTCAAACTTTCGCTTGGCACCACGCGTGATACTCAAGACCTTCCCTGCACCGGGCGAGGTGATGACAACACCTTCGCGTTTTTTATCGTTGAACAGCGGTTGGCCAAGCTTGACGGTATCGCCTTCTTGCACCAACATCGTCGGACGCATGCCAACGTAGTCGTCGCCAATGATGGCAACCTTTTTAACCCCTGCGGCCTGTTGAATATCTTGGATGGGACTGCCTGTAATCGGCAGGTCCAGGCCTCGTTTTATATTGAACGTCATACGCTAGATGCCTTATCAGCCAAATGCTCCGATGAAAGCTTGTAAAATTCGAAAAGCTAGAAAACCAAAACTTTGAAATGACTTTGCTCGATCCGTTGACACAGTGTCTTGCCGGAATGAAATGCTTTTGATCCGGACCAGCAAACCATAATGAAAATATATCGCCCCAAAACTGCTCCCTGTTGCCTAATTACGACCAAGGGAGCTGACATCGTGAATTTTTTCACTAGGTTTCTTCGTGAAAAACACGCTTTTTCGAAAATGCAAGCGAATCAGCGGGCGAATCGGAAGGACCAGATTTCAGGTCATAAATCAGTGCGGGAATTTGCCCCACACTGATTTTCAGAATTGTGGCATGGACAGCCAAATTGGTAAATGGCACGTGGCTAAATTTGATGGTCAGAACACCAAAAAAGATTTCATCCGTGTTTCAGCCTACCGCAATTGTGTGACCGTCAAAACCGACGTTCTATCTTAGTTTGGCGGAAGCGGTTTGACGAAAGGGTCGTGTAAAACTGTTATCGACTTGCATTTAAATCGGTGTAGTGAGTTGGTGTTAAAACCGACAGACAGAAGACCAGCTAAGGGCGAGAACGGCACCCAGAGAATACTGGTTGGGGTGCCTCGACTGCCGCCCCCGGCGGTAGGCCGGGGGCGAGCAGCGAATAGCATTGCCGTTTGGCAAGGAATCAAGGTGTACAACTAGATGAGCATAATGAATGAAGTGCTACTGGTTCGGTACTAGACCTAGGTGGGACCAGTAGCTCCTCACACTTCCGGGCGGGCGAAAGCCATGGTCTGAGAGACCTAGGTTTTCGTGATGGAAGGCTTTGGAAAGGTTGGTATGGCAAGAGCAAGTTTGAGAACGCACACTCAAGCAACCGTCAACACCAGCCTAAATGCAAGTCACGTGCCAATAGTGCTTTTGGGTGGAATGTAGACCTAGACCAAGTTATATTTGACTTTTTGCTGCGGGTTGGTTTGGTTATGAGGGATAGTCTGACTCGTTGTAACACGCTAGCTTTCCCGAAAGGGCCGGGCGATCGTCTCAGGTTGGGCCAAAGGCTCTCAGATTGAGACAGTTTCGTATCTCCGCGCGAGGTGCCTATTTTCGGCGCGACAAGGCAATTGATGAATCTACCAATGTGGCCGTTAGTTGGGTGGGTGTTAGATTTTGAAGTCTAACGAGGCCAGCAACTTTCTACGGAGAGGCCGCCTGCCTAGAGCAGCCCTACTTGATCTAGAGGCCAAGGTCCCAGCACTCGACGCCGACGTGAGTGCTAATGACGATTAGCGTTTTGCCGTTGGCAGTTTCTAGACATAGCCCGGAGATTATTCCCTCGGCTTCGAACTCACCCAGCCATTGACCTGCGTTTGAAACGAGATGAATCATTTGGTTCGAATCAGCGATCGCCCACAATGACTGGCCAGAGGGCAACTTTACATTGGTGATTGGGCTGACAAAATTTTCGTGCAATTGCGGCCCGGTTTCGATCGCCCAAACCTGAGCCAGCCGATTGTCCAATCCGATGGCACTCCACTTGCCGTGTGCGTTTTGTCCGACGCCCAAAAACTGCGACTCAACAGCGGCTAATCGAACAATTTGGATTCCTTCTTGGCTGACGTGTCGAGCACCGACAACCGTCTTAGCTCGGCCTTCGTTTATGCCGGCGAGCACGGGACCGATGGCCGCAAGTGATTGATAATTGGCTTCACTGACTCTCTTTGCATTGCCCGAGTTTATGTCATAGGCGTCAACTCCTCCGCCCTCCCATGCGACAAGCAGTTGAGTCGTTTGATTTGCCTGAGTGTAAAACTGAGCGTCTAAAATTTGACCGCTCGCTTGATCGTCTTGATCGGGCGAGGCCGCGCGTCGGGGCACGGTCGCTTTCCGGTTTAGTTGTTGGTCGAGTAGATGAACTTGCTGTCCTAAGGTGGAAAACACCGCCAGCCAGGTTTCCCCTTTGGTCGAAAGCACGCGCGCGATCGTCGCTGGTTCGCCATCGTTTAGCTCTAGTTTTTGCTTGCCAAGCAATTTTCCTGAATCATCAATCAAGGCAAGCGTTTGCTGACCGTCAAAGATAGCGAACTTTGCTCCGTTTGCTGTTGGGATACCGATGATGTTTCCGGGTTGCTTCAACTTTTCAAAACTCCATCGTTTTTCGGGGTGAAGCTTCAAGCGGTTCGGATTTCTAGTAGGCGCCGATGCGCCCGTGTTACTGGAATTGTTTCGGGACTTGGCAGGTGAGTGCGCTAGGCCACTGGCACTTACTGCCGCTAGTTGCTGGTGATAAGTATCTAAATAACGTCCATAGGCGGTTTGCATTTCTTGTCCCAAGGCGTCGCCGGCAGCAACACGTTTGATTGCGGCCGCCAAACGAACTCCCCAGTCATCGCCTGTTAATGTGGTGACGAATTGAATGCGCCCGTCACCGTCGAGCACAACGGCTGACGGAACGGATTTGATTTTCATTTGCGAACTGACTGAATGTTGTTGGTCGTAGTACGCTGGAACTGCCAATTTACGGCTCAGTTCGATGATGGCGGCTGAAGGAGTCGGTTGGCCGCTGCCAGGCTGCTGCGTATCAGAATCAGAGAATACGATCCCGTGCTCGAATTCTCGGTTGCCAACGTTTGTAAAAACTTGCTTGAGCTTCGTGGCGGTTTGAATTGATCTGAGTCCCGATAGCCAGACTAAAACCGTCGTTTTGCCATCAAAGAACCTGCGTTCACGTGGCTCTCCTGAAGCAGTTAGCATTCGAAACTTAGGAGCGATTTGGCCGATCAGTTCGCTGGGCATGGCTTCGGGTAACGAAACTAGTTTGCGTACTAAGATCGCCGATGGCCGCGGTGAAAATTCAAAATCGGTTTCGGCCAGCGGTTGATCAAATTTCGCTTCATGAAACTTCGCCAGCAACACAACTTCTTTGACTTCGTCGGACGTAATGACTTCGTCAGCCAAAAGTTTTAACGGCAGCGACATTTGTACAATCGCCATTTCCTTTTGGTCGATCCAAATGTCAACGCTCAGTCCACGCGCCAAACTACGCACGACGTAACAGTTCATGGATTCGATTTTTTCGTCGGCAAATCGTTGCGTTTGTTCGGCCGATTCCAGCCAGGGGTTGGTGATTTGCTGAGTTAGCAGCGACGTCGGTGGTGGGATCAACCAAGGGCCCACGTCTTCGTATTTTGCTTCAAGTGGCATTTCAGAAAAACCAGCAACGAATTTGCGAGCGATGGGGTCGCGAAACAAGGTGTTTAATGGAATGCGATTTTTCCCGTTGGCTAAATTGCCATCCCGACCAAACGAATCTCCATATGGAATGGTGAGCGTTTGATTGTCAAAGTTTGCGGTTTCAATATCAAAGATCTGGCAGCCAAGAAATTTTCCGTTGCCATGGAGTTTTGTGTTGAACATTTCCGTAGCCAACATGCCAGCGGAGCTATACTTAGTTGACCAACGTTTGGGTTCGTCCAATCGCCGGCCGTTTAGCATATAAGAAAGATACAATATCGCTCGGTCTTGATAAGTTTTGGCTCGACGGTACCGCTGAACGGTTGCCGCCAAAATCTGACGGGCGCTGGTGTCAGGCTGATACTGCTGGGCGGCGGGAGGCGAAACGGCACTATTTTCGTCGGTGTCTTTAAGTGGATTTTGCTTGCTGGGCTCGCACCCAAGACAAAAGCAGACCACAATGAATACCAAAGAAGCGGTGGCGTTGAAGTTGTTGACGCGCATTGAATGGTTGTTCCGGAGGTTATTGCTGTTGATAATCTATCGGTAACAGCAAAGATGGGTAAATATTGATCTGGCCGAGCACAGCCTGACAAGCAATAAGAAAACGTGTTCTAAGCGGCCGATCCTTGCTGTCTTGCACTGGTTAATACGTTTATTCGGTTCGTTTCAAAACATGGAAGTTGCGTTAAGGCTTAGAATACTGGTTTAAGGACTTGATTGTTTTGAAGGTTCGAATGTTTATTTTCAGGTTTTTATTTTGCTGCTGCGTTCTACTGATACCGGCCAGCGATTCGGTTGCCCAGACGCTGCGGTTTTTCTATCTTAACGGCCAAGTAGTGTCGGCGGAAGTTTCTGCGAAGAGTCTCTCGTGGACTAATGTTTCCGACGCGGGGGAATCGGAGAAAAAAACGGTTCCGTTGACTGCCATTGATCAACTTGTGTTAACAAAGAGCCCGGCGTCTAGGCAGATCGCTCAGGTTCGACAATTGATCGAACAATTAGACAGCCCGAGTTACCGTGAGCGGGAGGAAGCAGAAAAGAAGCTATCGAACCCGGAGCTTACCAGTCCGTATGTTGATTTGATCCGGCAGCGCGCCGACGATCCGCGGTTAGAAGTTCGTTTTCGTCTGGGACGCATTCTCGATCTAGTAGAAGAAGATCGCGTTCAGTCAAAATTGACGTTTGATACGCTCGTGTTAAAAGACGGTACTGCGATGCAAGGCGAAGCGGATGATTTCACATGGGACGGTAAGTTCTTGGGGCGGCCGATTAAAATCCGGCGTAGCGAACTGACTTCGATTGGGCGAATCCCTAGCAACACCACAAGGACCCCATCAAAAAATAATCAGGCTTCGGTGAAACTGTTTCACAAACATGAAACCTTCGCGGCGGACAAGAGTTTGCGAGTTGTTGATTTTTCATCAGATCCCAATGGAAACTTGTTAGCCAGACTTGACGACGTAACAAGTACTTTCGTGCCTTGGGGATTGAAGTTTGACGACAGCGGAAAAGGATACGTCGGAATTCCAAATTTTAATGTTTCACCGAGCTCGCTGCCCGTCGGAAAACAGATGATTGCGTATTTCAACAACAAACCCGGCCGCCGTGGGATTCCATACAAAGGTGAGATCGATTTTGAGTTTTGTGTTCCCAATCAACCAACGGTTCCGGGAGGCGTTTATCGGTTTGGCACATTCATTGCGACGGTCGACTCACCTCGCTCGTTTATTGTGGAAGCGTTCGACCTGCAAGGCGATTTGATTGGGACGGTGGAGGCCGAAAAGGCTTACTGTGGTTTTTTAGGGATTGAGTCAACCACACCGATCCACCGCATTCAAATTCGAACAAACCCCTATCTTCATCGTGTCGATAGCAACGTGGATGACGACTACGCGCTGGACACGTTTTATTTTACGAAGCCTGTGCCGATTGCTTTGCCAGTAAGTCAAGCGATGACCGGCGTCGTGTTGCGTGATGGAACTCGCCTGATGGGAAGCGTTGCGTTTAAGGGGCCCGATAAAGTGTCGATCGCGACGGACGGTCTAGGGCAACTCGAATTTACTCTAGGTCAAGTCGAACAAGTTGGCTTTGGAGGGCTCGCAGCTCGGCAATTGAAAACTTGGATGGCGACCATCGATGACGGGTCAACGGTTGCGGTTGATCCACTGCGGCAATTTCAGTCGAGCTTGCTAAAGCGTTCGATAAAGAACGACCTGCGATGTCTGTTTAATTCTTCCACTCCCAAGCGTTTTCCGGTGGAAGGGGATTTTCAGCAAGGTAAAGCAGTGTTGGTTTATCCGACCTGTCGGATTCCTGTTGCTAAAATTGATTTTAAGAAAGATGGTTTTGGTTGGTCGCCAAACGCAAAGAAATTGTTGCAGCCAGTCGATGAAAAATCTCCCTTGGGTGTTCCTGGCATAGACCCGACGCCACAGGTTTCGGAGGTTAGCTATAGGAGAACGACCGCAGAAAACTTGCCGACCCTGTGGCTTGGTCGGCCACAGGCATTGATACGTGGCTTTGTCCGGTTGGTTGATGGACAAACGCTTTCGCTGGGCAATCACCGGAAGATTACTTCGGTGTCCGCCAACAGTTTGCAATTGTCTGAGACTGGAAGTTCTGGAGCCAGATTATCGATCCCGGTCGATCAAGTAGCCGTGATTAGTTTTGGAGAATAAGGCGATAGTGGAACTCTGTTTTGTGTTCGTCTTCGATAGGTGGTCGTTGCGTGCGCAATGTGCGTGGTTCTGGCAACTCCCTTTCTGGCATTCTTTCCGATGGCTCGTCGTTCAGTTTTGGCTCCGGGACGTTCGAGTCGGGATCGATTGTGACTGTTATTGTGGCAGCCGGTATTTCAGAGCCAAGCTCGGCGCTGTTGCTTGGCGGCATGGGGATTCTTTTGAGCATTCGCCGTCGTCGGTCGGTGGTCATTGTGTGAGCAATGTGAGTGACAAAACAATGATTTTTCAGAATTAAGTTCAGCGAGGTCTTCGCATCTAGCTGTTTGCGGCGGGCTATATTGTCAAATACCCTGATATAGTTGCGCGGAGTTGTGTATAATCGACAGTTACACCACCGAAGTGATGTTCTAGAATCGTTTATCTTGCTATATTGTCAAATACCCTGATATAGTTGCGCGGAGTTGTGTATAATCGACAGT
>CAZHCH010000036.1:0-21443 GCA_964530985.1 uncultured Pirellulaceae bacterium
AAAGCATGGTATGGAGATGTAAAGTCAAGCCCAAAGAGCCGTCGACTGGCAGATAAAAATTAGCGATGTCAGATACAACCTAAAGACGGCCTACTCTAAAATTAAATTTTGTCCAATTAATAGCACCCAAAAAACCCAATAAAACCATAGAAATCGGTCGCTTAAGCCCAGTTTTTGCCACTTGGATAAAATACTCAGATTCTGCGTTTACGAACCTTAGAAACAGCTACTAAACTGGTGCCTCCTCAAGACGCTGATCGATTAAGCTCTTTCTGCGATTTTTGTTTTTTGCTACTTACCTAGCGGTTCGTCACAACGAAGACTTGAGGTTGATAACATAAGCAACCCTCGGTTTTTGTGAAGGCAACAGTGGCCAATGTAAAACGGAAGATTGGTTTGTAGTAGCGACTTTAGCCGGAATTTCCACCAAAGAAGCCACTACAAAACACTTAAGCAATTTCAGCATACAAACAGTAACTTGAAGCGAAGTGCAGGGCATTAAATGCTGAAGTCAAAATTGACAAGTTGAATCAATCGATTTCGTGAGTTGGCAGCAGTGCTTTCTCAAGTCCAAAACTCACCTTTTACCATCCAAAAACTACTTTTCACCGGTATCGCTTTTAAACATAAGCGCCACCCAGAGGGACGGAGTCCGTCTTAATTCAGATTCCAAACCGCGAAAATGCCCCCCCCCTCTCCTTTAAATTCCCACTCACCAAATTTGATAAACTGCAACAAACACCATTCTGCTCTTCGCCCCATTTCAAAATGCAACTGCGGCTGAAATAAAATGAGAGCATCATACTATTCAGCCTGCACTTTTTCTTTGCCCCAGCTAGCTTCCCTGCTGGCGTTGATCCTTGGCAGCACCTGCCTTGCACAAGGCCCCGAAAATACCGTCATGGTCGTCAACGCAGAATCATCTGACTCGTTGGCCATCGCCAACCACTACGTTCAACTCCGTGACATTCCGGCGTCAAATGTCGTTTACCTAAAAGGCATCCCCACTGAAAAGGAATCATTGAACTCAGGAGCGTTTAAGCGAAAAATCTTGATCCCAATTCTCGATACGATGAAACAACGAAGAATCGAGAACCAAATCGATTGCGTCGCTTACTCAGCTGGCTTTCCAACGCGAATCAGAATTAACTCGGAAATGAAAACCTACTTGAAGCAGACAGGCAAGAAATACCAAATCACACAACATGCTCCTTGGGCGTCGATTACCAGCCTGACCTACTTTCATCGGAACGCCTTCTCAGACAGACCAGATTTTCTTGAACTAGATGCCAATCACTTTGCTAACCCTAAGCGCATGAAAGTTCTGGCAAATCCATTCTCAGGAGCCGATGCCAACAAGTACTCTACGGCGGTTCGGCAGATCACTGCGAGCTACTATGAAGCGGCCACTAAATCGCTAACTGAACTGACGAAAAAACACCCTCAGCAGACCACGGTAGTTTATGCACTGGCTAGATGCTTAGCCCTAAACGACCAGAAAGACAAAGCGATTGCTGCCCTACAACAAGTCAAATCACTTGGTTTTGCCTACCGCTCCGTTTTGGCCAAAGACGCCGCGTTTGTCGGAATAAAATCCGATCCAGCATTCCAACAAATCATTGACCGAATGGAAGACCTTCCGGATGGTCTAACAGCCACTCGCACATTTTCAAGCCAAAACTACTGGGCCAAGAACGGTTGGGCAAATGGAACTCAAGATCAAGGCGAGCGTTACCTACTGAGTTCGGTGCTTGCGGTCACGGGTAAAAATCAATCAACACTGCAAGCTTCTTTGAGTCGTCTTGAATCCAGTGTCGGCGCTGACGGCACCGCCCCTGAGGGCAATGTTTACTTCGCCGATCACAAAGACGTTCGCTCGCGAACGCGGAAAAGTCTATTTAAATTTGCGACCGCTGAGTTAAAATCGCTTGATCGATCGGCCTCGATCGGATCAGCCATCTACCCGATGAACGACAACCAAGTCATTGGTGTCACAATGGGTAGTGCGAAACCAAAATGGGCGGCCAGCAAAAGCACATTCCTGCCAGGTGCGATTTGCGATAACTTCACCAGTTATGGAGCATGGTGGGAGAAAACCAATCAAACGCAGATTTCGGAATTCCTTGACGCTGGTGCTGCCGGAGCCTCGGGCACAGTTTACGAGCCCTATGCGATTGCTGCCAAGTTCCCTAGCGCTCGTTGGCATGCTCACTATGCTCGCG
This sequence comes from uncultured Pirellulaceae bacterium, assembly GCA_964530985.1. Classification (GTDB taxonomy): domain Bacteria; phylum Planctomycetota; class Planctomycetia; order Pirellulales; family Pirellulaceae; genus Mariniblastus. The sequence continues at coordinate 2,223 of CAZHCH010000036.1, forward strand.
GTACAACTCTAGCCGAATCTTTCTATCAGTCGGCCTCAGGGCCATTTCAACTTCTGCTTGTTGGCGATCCACTTTGCTGCCCATTCGGCAAATTCCCAGAATTCAAAGTCGCTGGCCTTAAAAATGGTGACACGGTAACCAAGGACTTTATTCTCAAGTTAGAACCACAACCTAGATCGCCCTCAATCAAACATTTTGACCTGTTCTATGACGACGTATTTCTGAGCAGAGTAGCCAACACCAACCAAATCAAAATTGAAACCGATGGCATTGCCGCCGGCTACCATGAGTTTCGGATCGTAGGAGTCTCAGATGCTCCGATTGCAAAAAAGCGCTCAAAGAAGATTGGCTTCACTATTGGCAAAGGTGATGTTTCGCTCAATCTGAATATCGAAAACCCTGAGTGTATTCTGGGACAGAACCTAATAGCCAAAGTCGTCTCATCCGCTGGCGACCGAGTACTGATCCAACAAAACCATCGAACGATCGCCAGTGTGCAAAGTGGCGAGTACTTTGAGATTCCCACATCGGAATTGGGTCTTGGAAACACCACACTGCAAGCCGTGGTAATGCTTTCACAAAACCAAGTCCTAAAAAGCATACCCGTTGCCGTATCGCTAATACCTCCGACTTTATTGGAAGATGAGCAGAAAAAGATATTGCTAACGGAGGATAGTTCTACCGAATTAAAACTGCTTCAAAATACCACCAAAGAATCCACGAAGCCGGTCACTCATTACGCTTGGCTTTCAGGGTGTATTTTCGCGGCATTGGAATCTGACTCCGTCGAGGCAAGTTACCAAGTTAATCAAATGGACTCGGTCATTGCCACACAGCTTGAACGGAACTAAGCCAAAACTAAGTTCGCTAGATTTTAGAGAATCGAAACCGTACTTCGATGTCAACAATAGTCAAACTGTCACATGGCCAAAACCAGCAGAACCATAAAGACCGCTGTACTTTCTACAGGAAAGGCCCTGACATCTCTCAGTTCAATCGTAACGGCAATGGTGTTGATTCGTTTGTTTTCCAAAGAAGATTGGGGAACCTACCGTCAAACCATGCTTGTATTCATGATGGCTTCGCCATTACTAAGCATGGGATTGTCCAAATCCATCATGTACTTTTTGCCGACGGAGAAAAAAGAGCAACAGGGCAGAATTATATTGGAAGCAGCTTGCGTACTTTCGTTAGCTGGCTTCCTCTATTTTCTGGTGATAATTTTCGGCGGAAACGAACTGATCGCGCAGGCTTGGAACAATCCTCGGCTGGCTACATTATTGATGATTGTTGCACCGGTCGCGTTGTTCACACTTGCCACTCAAATCGTTACACCAAGCCTGATCGCCACTCAACGCGTAACCAAAGCCGCCGTATTCGGAGTCGTGACCGGGTTGTCATTGGCGATTGTCTCCGTCATTACCGCGTTAATCTGTCCCACATTGGAAGTAGTAATTGCCGCGAGAATAGTTGCTCATATCGCACTGTTCATGTTTGCGACAATCTGGATTTTCAAATTTTTCCCGATGAAAGCGCCAACATGGAAAGGCACAAAACTCCAACTTGCCTACGGCCTTCCGCTAGGACTCTCGACTGCGGTCGGAGTGATCTTTCGAAATGTTGATCGTGCGATGGTCTCTTCGTTTTGCGAAATTGAGCAGTTCGCGGTATTCGACCGCGGTGCGATGGAACTGCCTCTCATTGGAGTCATTACCGGTTCAATGACCGCAATACTGCTAGTTGACTACAAGGTCATGTTTAGCTCGGGAAAGACACATGAAGTGCTTCCGCTTCTTCATCGAGCGGTTGAAAAAAGTGCCATCATGTTAATGCCAATGATGTGCTTCCTGTTTCTCCTTGCGCCAGAATTTATGGTTTGCATGTTTGGGCAGGAATACCTTGAAAGCCACAAAATCTTCCGTGTCTACTTGCTCTTACTTCCATGTCGAACATTGGCCTTTGGGTCAATCGCTCTGGCAGCTGGAAAAACGAAAGAGTTGGCATTAATCCCAATGGTTGCGTTAGTCATCAATGTCTTTCTTAACTTTTTTGCGATAAAAACGTTCGGATACATTGGAAGTGCATTTGCGACGGTGTTCGTCGTCTATTTCATTAATGCTCTAGGGCGAGCATTGATTGCTAGAAAAGTTTTAAATTGCAGTCTGATCGAATTCTTACCCTTCAAAATTCTAGGGAAGGCTTTCATACTTTCATTTATTTCTTTGGTACCAGTCATACTAACCCTTCCATTGATGGCTAATCTCAACCCATTTCTCCGACTTGCTTTTGCCTCTATTGAATATTCATCAGTCCTTGCATTTGTATTTTGGAAATTCGACTACCTCGACCTGGTTGCGCTGAAAAAACGAGCTCGCAAATTCATACCAGGGAAGTCTTAAACTCAACCGTGAAGCAAACCCAATTCCCAAATAACAATCACAGCGAGAATCTTATTAAGGATTAAATGTTAACCGTGAAGAAACTACTAAAAGATTTGCTGCCGCCTATTTGTGTTCGAGCCGCGAGGTCGCTCACCAAAAGCCGCAACTCGAAAAAAACCAATGCCAACTTTGGGCAAGAACAGCCAGCCGAGTTTTACGATCAGAAATTTGATGGCAATGACCATTGGAAATCGCACTATACCAGCTCCCACTACTATCCGCTTTGGACAGTCATTGCTGACCGGTTAAAGAGTCGAGGGGGAGGCAAAATATTAGACATTGGTTGTGGTCCTGGCCAAGTTGCCTGCCTGCTCAAAGATACACCGCTTATTCAAGAGTATATCGGGGTTGACTTTAGCGGCAAAAGGATCGGGCAAGCTAGACAAGTGTGCCCCGACTTCAAATTTGAACAAGTTGATGTATTTAAGACTGATTTGCTCGAAACACTTAGCTACGACACCGTGTTAATCATGGAATTTTTGGAGCACATCGAAAAAGACTTGGAAGTCTTGGAGCGGTTACCGGCCAACGTTTACGTATTGGCCACGGTCCCAAATTTCCCTTCGGAAGGTCATGTTCGTTTCTTCGAAACTTGCGAAGAAGTCAAAACTCGGTACGAAGGTAAAATTGACAACATACGAGTGGATGAAATTCTTGCCAATGAAAAAGGAAAGAAATATTTCATCATTGAAGGTTTGATTGCGAGCGTGAAATGAATGTATTTGTACTCTGTACTGGTCGGTGTGGTTCCGTATCGGTTATCAAAGCCTGCGAATTCATGGAAAACTACACATGTGGTCATGAAGTACGTGCCGGCTTTATTGGAGAAGAACGTCTGGCTTATCCAGCCAATCATATCGAGGCAGACAACCGACTGTCGTGGTACTTTGGTCGGCTGCATTTCAAGTATGGCAACGACGCCTTCTACGTTCATCTGACCCGTGACCTCAAAGCAACAGCAAAAAGCTACGCCAAGCGTAAAGATGTCGGCATCATGCATGCGTTTGCTGACGGGTTGTTGCGAAAAAGGACTCTTGGCAAAAACGCGACGGAACCTCTACCGTTAGCAACCGAGATTTGTGAAACGGCTGATGCCAATATTCGGCATTTTCTAAGTGATAAAACGCAGAAATGTGTAATTCGCCTTGAACACATCAAAGAAGACTTTGCTGAATTTTGGAAAGCAATAGACGCTAAGGGCGACTTCGATTCCGCGCTCGATTCATTCAACAATCCGCACAACACATCAGAGGATTTTGCGAAAAAGCGCCGAAGTCGTTTTTACCGATCATTAAGATCAAAAATCAAATCGGTTATCAAGCCAATTCTCGGAAGAAACTAAAGCCATTTAGCACCAGCATTTCTGAGCCGCAAAATTTATAAATACATGATTCACTTTGTTGCATTTTGCAAATAAATCGATGCTAAGTGAAGCTTCGATTCCAAGCTCGAATCACTCAACAAACCTACGGACACCCATGATTAAAAAATTAAAAACACTCTTCAAGCCATTCCTTTATGACATCGTTCATATGGGCGGCAAACTCAAATGTACTGTTTGTGGTCGTCGTTCCAAGTATTTTCGAGAGGCTGGAATTATTCCTCGAAAAGACGCTAGGTGCCCATTCTGTGGTGCTGTTGAAAGACACAGGGTTTTCTGGCAATACATCAAGGATCATACTGATTTCGAAACGACGCCCCCCAAGAACGCTCTGCATGTTGCTCCAGAAGAAAGCTTGGAAAAAAAACTGCGACCACTGATCGGCGAGGGGTATGTCACAGCGGACTTATTTGATCCGAGAGCAGATTTAAAGATGGATATAACGGATATTCAATTTCCCGACGATTCTTTTGACTTTATCTATTGCAGTCACGTATTGGAGCACGTGCCAGACGACCGAAAGGCAATGAGAGAGTTTTATAGAGTTCTAAGCGACGACGGTTTTGCTGTATTGATCGTTCCTATTTACCCCGAACCAACCATTGAAGACCCCTCGATCGAAGACCCCGCAGAGCGACTCCGATTATTCGGCCAAGATGACCACGTAAGAAAATACGGTCCAGATTTTGCCGACCGCCTCAAAGAAGAGGGATTCAATATTCAAGCAATTGCTAAAACCGACGTTCTAAGCCCTGAAGAAATTAAAATTGCGGGACTTACGTATTGGGACGGGCGCATCTTCATTTGCAGCAAGTAAAGCGAGTATTCGTTAATTTAATGTGAGAAACTCCTTTGACCTCACTGCATTGTCTACCTAAATCTAGATGAAATTAACCATCGTTCTTCCGACTTGCCGACCGTTGCATCTTTCAGCGACACTTGATTCGCTGGCAAAATGCGAGCTCCCGGAGAATTTTGATCGTTTGATCATCATTGAGAACGGGACACCAGAACCAACTTTGGAAAATGTCGTAGAGAATGCCAGTCCGCATTTAAACATTTCGTACATGCACTGCCAGGAAGGAAACAAAAGCAACGCGCTAAATTACGTCATCAATACGTTAGAAGAGAACCAATTGCTGTTTTTAACCGATGATGATGTCCAATTCGACAAAGACATATTGGTCGAATACATGCGCGTTGCCCAAGACAAAGACTCAGGCTTTGTTTTTGGAGGCCCGATTATTCCCGACGCGCCCTATCCACCGGAGCCAGAAATCAAACCGTTTATACCGCGATCAATGACTGGCTACCCTAGCCAGCCGTCGAAGGTGGATATGAACACAACCTTTTTTATTGGCAGCAATTGGGCCGTGTTTTCCGACGACGTCAAACGACTGGGTGGATTCGACCCTAGGTTCGGACCAGGTAGTAAACTGGGGGCAACCGGACAAGAAACAAGCATGATGAGAACAATGCGAGCTGCAGGTTTCTCGTTCGTTTTAATTGAAGATGCCAACGTCTATCACAAAATAGAACCAGAACAATATTCAGTTGAATTTATACGAAAAAGGAAATTTCGACATGGGGTCGGGGCGGGTCTTCAATGCCGTATCGCCAATCGAACTATGAACAAATATTTTCCACCTGCTAAAATCGTTATGAAATTCATTGTTTGTAATCTGGCTCGACCTGCTGCATGGTTACTAGCACCGAAAAAACTCTACTACAGAATTCTGTTCCAGTCTCATTTCGTAAACGGTTTTCTCTACACATGGACCAAGAAAATTCCAACTAAAATCTCGCAACAGTGATCTTTTGAAAAGCACGAAAACGCAATGTCGGATTTAGTTTCAGTGATCGTCCCGGTTTACAACCGCGAGACAATGGTCGAGGCAACGCTGTTAAACATATTGGAGTCCAGCCACCGTCCGATAGAACTTGTCCTCGTGGACGACGGCTCTACTGATAATTCTTTAAAAGTGCTCCAACAGTTCAAGGCGGAACATGAATCGGAGGAATTCTCTGTGAAGGTTGTTTCGCAAGAAAACAAGGGCGGCAGTGCTGCAAGAAACACAGGGTTGCGAAATTCTACCGGAAGCTACGTTCAGTTTCTCGACAGCGATGACTCAATACATCGTTCTAAGTTCACTCGCCAAATCTCGCAGATGCAGGAGCAAAATAGTGACGCATCTGTTTGCGATTTCCAACAAGTATATCCTGACCACACAATCGATCACAGCAATAAAAGTCCCCTGTGGATAGTCGCTCACCTTAAGTCCGTCGGATGTGCCAGTCCGTTGCTCAGTGCTGATTTAGCAAAGTCGTTCTGTTGGACTGAAAGTTTGCCATTCTCACAAGATGGCGATTACAACTTAAAGGTATTGCTCGGAGCCAAATCTGTCTCCCACCTGCCAGACATTTTGTATTATCAAAACCGGCACGAAGGACCAGGTATCACAAATGATCAAAGACAAACAAATCCTTTTCCATTCAAACAGCGGTTCTCGTCACTCTTGTTTGACGGAATTTTGAATTTTAAATATGGGTTTAGCCTGAAGCGGATTGTTCTGGGAACCTATTCATTCATTTTGTTATTGCTGAAAAGAATCAAATATACTTTTAGCCGATCGCGAAGAAATTAACTGCCATTTGCAAATTAGCGAAAAACAAAACTCCTTTGAGTCTGTGAATATGTTGTACAAGGAATTCAATTACGAAAAATTCAGATCTACGCCTCCGTCGTTTGTTTTAAAGTCAAAGGGATCTTGAGATGAGGGTGATCTCCTGCTGTGGCGGAAAGCGTTCTGGTTCAACACTTCAATTCAATTTGGTACGAACTTTGGTTGAGCTTTCCGGCCAATCAATCTCAAACTTGAAATATCTTTCGGGTGACCAAATTGAAGATTCAATTGCTGAGCATTTGACGCAAAATGCGTCCAACAGTGAATTCTTAACCTACAAAACACACGATATTGAATCCGTTCCAGCTGTACATTTAATGCTGTACATTTTGCGGGATCCACGCGATGCCTATCTTTCTGCAAAGTATAAATGGGGTGCCGGGCCGAAAGAAATTGGCGCGATTGTCACCAATTGTGTGACTGGAATTAACATCGCAAAGGAACGAAATGCACTGATTCAAAGATATGAATCCGTATTTGGAAACGAGCTAACAGCAGCCAAAGAAATTTCGGATTTTCTTGAACTAAATCTCACTGAAACCGAGATAGAAAAAATCGCTGAAGAGGTGGGGGTTAAAGCTCGTCAGAAGGGACTTATGCGCCAACTAGTAATTTACACTCGAGACAAGTTACGAAGTGTTTCTCAACTATCGACATTCACAAAAACACTACTGAAACCGTTGGCCGCGACATATCGATGGATAGAAAAAATTCGATTATCCACAAGTGAATCCCAGATACACGCCGACCATATTTCTCGTCATGGCGGAAAACCTGGTGTCTGGCAAACGCAGTTAACTGACGAGGAACGTGAGATTTTTATTAATGTGTACTCTAAAGAACTTACCAAGCTTGGCTACCACTCTAAATAAAAACCCATAAGTAGCACACGGTACCCTTTTGTTTGGTTATACAGACCACAACAAAGCGATGTCGCCCATGCTCCAATGGACTTAATAGAGATCTATGAAGATCCTCATCTTTGATCGATGTGCTTCACCTCAGTCATCATATTCCTTACTCCGGATTTTGACCCAACCAGAAAAATCCAGTTTATTTGCTGAAAATTGCGAAGTGCTTTATCATCATGCAAGCTAATTGTTTCGAATAAAGCCGCCGATGAATTTCAGAAGTTCAATACCAAGGCCAATTATTTCAAGCTCTGAAGTGATTCGCACCCCATCAACAAAGAGATCGTAGTTTGTTAACAATTCTAAATATCGTATTGCTTTTAGCACTACTTTGGCTGTCGGCCAAATCAATTGTTCAACCTGGATTTGCATTAGCACTATTATGGTCGATGTACGCCTATGAACAACTGATTCTGAGTGGTAATGCCTCGCTCGTGCAAGCTGGTTCGGCACTCAACATTTTTTTCGCTGGTGTCTGCGCGCTAGCTGTTGTAAACGGGTTGCGAACTGGCACGATCCGAAGACTAGAAATTTCAAAAGAGTTTGGATTCTGTCTTGGTTTATTGGTATTAGTCGGATGTAGTTATATTTGGAGCATCAGTCCTGCCGACACTCTCAAGTATGGAAAAAAAGCCGCTCCTTACCTTGGAGCCTTCGTATTGATTGCACCTTTCTGTGCTACAAATCAAAAACAACTTCGTTTAGCTATCAACACTACGATTTGGCTTGGCACAATTTTAATGATAGGTTTTGCTCTGTCTGATTTTGGCGGACGAGCGATCGCCTTAACAGTTAACAATCAAGATATCAAAACAAATCCGTTGGCGGTCGCCTCATACGCCGGTTATGTCGGCATCTGTTCTTTATTTTCTGTTTATGGTCGCAAGTTTAGTCCCGTTGTGGCAATTAAAATTGGGATCTTCATTTTATGCACTTTCGTGATCATCAAAAGTAGTACGCGCGGGCAGTTAATCGCATTAACTCTTGTGTGTTTTATTTGGCTTCCCATTATTGCTAAAGCATCATTGAATCGTTCTACGGTCGTCGCATTTTTTGGGGCAGCAATAGTTGCTTCGGTTATTATTTATACGGTCTACCAATTCAAAGATTCTGGGAGATGGCGCGCCGAACAAATTGAAACTGCATCTGACGGCCGATTTGAGATGACGTATACCCTACTTAAATACTGGGGCAACAGCGGAATCGGTGCTTGGATATTTGGACTCGGCAGTAGCAGTTCATTCAAGGTTGTGGGGTTCTATCCTCATAACGTGCCTGTCGAGGTATTGGCGGAGGAAGGCGTGCTAGGACTTTGCTTGTATTTGAGTTTCTGCTTTGCTGTTGTATTTCGTGCCGGTCGTCTAATATTTTCTGATCACCTTCCACAAGAAACAAGAGTCAACCTTGGTGTTCTATTAGCTTTGTTTTGTTTCGAGGGACTACTAACACTCAAACAAGGAAGTTTAATTGGTAATAGTGCATGGCTGGGGGTTGGGGCAACCATCGGATGGATTACGCTTCAACTCAAGCGGGATGTTAAACGTAATCTTCGAAATAAACAGGGCATGGACTACTACTATGCTAACCAATATGGACATGACCCTCGGTTTCTGCGGCGACCTACAAATTAGTGTACAACCCGTTTAAAAATAACATCAACGAATCAACTAAATGAATCATTGAAATAACCGAATTCATTTGGAAGACTCAATCTCTTTTCAGATAGTATCCGAAACATCACCCATTAATCTTGAACTTCAAACGTCCATTGGGATTCGCTTTTTTCCGTGTTCTATAATCTTGTTTTATAATGCGGCATTTCGATATATTTGTACAAAATCTGAAGTTTCGCGAGATGAACGAGTGGCATTGGAAATTATCATGGCCATTTCAAGTTTTCAGCTGAGTCTATTTTGTAAACAAGTGCCTTTTGCTGAGGTCTTATCAGTTTTTCTCTCCACTAATCATTAGACCATGCTTGAGTAGTTCAGTTAGAAAAACGCAACAATATCAGCGTGATACCAATATCGCCGCTAAGTACTGAATGAAAACTCTACAACGATGAACAACACTAAAATCGTCTATATTTGCGGACTGGGTCACAACGGTTCCACTTCGCTAGATCTACTCTTAGATTTGTCGCCCAATATCACCGGCACCAGTCAACTAAATGACTTGTTAGCGCCTCATGACCCTAATGAAACTCCGATTGAGACAAGGACACCACGCGACAAGTTCTGGCTAGAAATACTTGAACAGCTGGACACGAAAGAGCAACAAGACCTGCAATATCAAAACTCTATCATTCGGCGTGAAAAGAAGCTGTTCTCTTTCTTCTTCCGCAAGTCAGCCAGAGTAAAATACGCTCAAGCCAACGAGGCTCTGATTGACGTTCTGGCATCGAAACTAGGAAATCAAACAATTGTAGATTCTTCAAAAAATATTACTCGTTGCTTAGGGCTATTGGAAACCAAGTATGACGTACGTGTCATTCATTTAACTCGCGATGTTAGAGGGTTTGTCGCATCTCATAACAAACGTCGAATCGAAAACCAATTACGGCCAGAATACATTAAACCAACATTACTCTGGTACGCCAAAAATACTGCCGCATCGTTAATGGTCAAGCTTAAGGCAAAAAAATATTTGCGAGTCCGCTATGAAGACTACATGTTCCAGCCCGAACAGTTTTTGGCTAGTGTCGAAAAATTAATTGATGTTCCGTTGGACGATTGTCGTGGTGGCCTGCTAGGTAAAGAAAAACTTCGACCGTCAGCGAGCTTAGGTTTCAGTGGTAACCGTGTTCTTCATAACCGAAAAGATTTTCTGCTAGATCGAAGCCGAGTTTCTGTTAAAGGCTTGTATCTCTCTCGGTGGTATTGGCTGATTGCCGGTTGGCCTGCAAAGTGTTGGGGCTATTCCTTTAGACCAAAACGCATTGAGATGGAACTAACTACAAGAGAAAAATGAATAAGACATTAATTCGAAGGCCATGTCACTCAAAATTTTCGGATCGCGAAAGTAAAGTTCTTTCATTTGGCTTGGAAGAAGATTTTTCATTCAACCTTGAATCTATCAAACTTTCAAAACCGTCGTTCTCATTAACAAGCGTATAGTTTTTTGAGCAACCCTTTACCACGTGTCTTAATTTTCGAGGCCTCGCTTTCGGGCCACCGAGCCAACTATGTGGCGATTCATGCTCGTGAGTTACTGCGCTTAGGCGCCCAAGTCTGTCTTGCAGTTCCACACGACGCTTTAGATCAACCCGAAGGGAAAGTCCACCTGAATGACGTATTCAAACTGATTGAACATTTTCCTCTTCCCGACATCAATTTGAATAGTTCGCCGTTAACGGTCGGTAAAACCAAACTGAACCTGCTGTGTGAGGCTGTTCGAAAAACAAATCCCGAGCACTGCTATGTTCCCTACGCCGATGGAATCTCCCAAGCTTGGGGCATGAAATTGAAACCCAGTCAAGTCTTCGATCCCGCATTGGTAATCGAAGGCTTAACAATGCGATCCAGTTTTGCTTATCCACAGCCATCATGGAAAAGTCGTTTTGCGTCACTGGTCTCTTATCGATCGAACATGCGAGCCAACTGGACTCGTTTGCATTTTCTCGATCCACTTGGTTTCAACTACGTAAACCAACGAAACCTCGGATCAGAAAAACATTTCTTAATTCCCGATATCATTGAAAAGCCCGCTTCTGGCGACGCTGCTGAGGCTCGGCGTTCGCTAAACCTCTCCGCTACTTCTCATGTCATTGCTTGTCCCGGTGCAGCGAATGCATTTAAGGGATCGGACAAACTGATCGATGCAGTCTTGAGTATTGACGACAACGATCTAAAACTGATCCTGTTTGGAAAACACTCCGATAGCATTCTTAATAAACTACAAAAAATTGGCCACGATGACCGGATCCTTTCGATCAACCGGTTTGCGACCGAAAGTGAGTTTAATAATCTCTTTCTAGCAGCAGACACGATTGCCGTCTGCTATCCGCGGCACTACGGATCAGCCAGCATTCTGATTCGCGCATCGGCCTATGAAAAACCTATCATTGGTTCTGACTGGGGCTGGATTGGCTGGGCAATGAGAAACTTCCAGCTGGGTCAGACGTGTGATGCCACCCGTTCGGAATCTATAAGAGACGCAATCGTCGCTACTTGTCAAGCAACTCATCCACGAAGCGATCGTGCTGATCAATTCGTCAGATACCACTCGCCAGAAAATCACTTGGCTCATTGGACGGATCTTTATCAACAGCGGTTCAGACCCGATCTAACAGTCAAAAAGTGCGAATTACCATCGAATTTGCCAACCAATTTATCTCACGGTGTATAATCCCAACTTTATCTCGGACAGCTAGCGTTAGCTGTCTAACCAGAATCTTCTTTGGCACATTCATGAAAAAGAAAGTCGGAATTGTCTACCATTGGTTTGCTCATTATCGCGAACCTATTATCCGAGAAATGGCGAAGACCCTAGGAGATGAATTTAAATTCGAGTTCATTTCCGATGAAGTTGCTTTAGAGCCGGCCATGAAAGTAATGGGCGCAAAAGATTTTGAGGCTGTAACTGATTCACCGCCAATTTTCCGTCGTGTACGCAACATAAAGTTGGGTCATTTTATTTGGCAAGTCGGAAGTGTCTGGCGAGCGTTTACAGGCCGTTACGACACCATCATATTTTTAGGTGAATTTCGAATTTTGTCGACTTGGTTCGCTATTATCGCCGCTCGACTGAGAGGCACTCGTACACTATTTTGGTCACACGGAGTCTACGGAAATGAATCGTGGCTTAAGCTTCGTATTCGATTGACATTTTATCGTCTTGCCAATGGAATGCTATTGTACGGTAATCGTTCTCGCGTCCTCATGGAATCGATGGGGTTTTCTCAAAAGCAACTGCATATTATTTTTAATAGTTTGGATTATCAAAAACAGATTGCAATGCGTGATAATGTTCATGGTGACAAGCAGAGTTTTCGCGCTAAGTTCTTTCCCAACAACCCTGACGATCCCGTTTTTATTTTTATAGGGCGACTTACCAAGGTTAAAAAATTATCGCTCTTATTACGAGTTACCCAACTGCTGTCCGAAAAAGGCCAACCCGTCAATTTGTTGGTTGTTGGCGAAGGTCCAGAGTTGGCGTCTTTGACTGATTTAGCCAGTCAACTTGAAATTCGAGAGCGAGTCTGTTTCTTCGGATCATGCCACGATGAAGAAGTCCTTTCGGCTCATCTCATTCATGCTGACATCTGTGTCTCCCCTGGTAATGTTGGCCTGTTAGCAATGCACAGTCTTGTGTACGGCACTCCAGTAGTTACTCACGGCGATCTGAGCAACCAAATGCCGGAGGTAGAGGCAATAATCGATGGTAGAACAGGCGGATTTTTCGACCGAGATGACATTGATTCTCTATATGCTACCCTTTCGACATGGCTTGACATCATTTCGAAAAACCCGACTAAAGTGCAGTCTGATTGTTATGAAATTATTGAACGTTTCTACAAACCGTCTGTACAGTGTGAAGTTTTGAGAACCGCCTGTTCCGGCGGTGAAGCAAAGTTGACCCCTGTCGAATTGAGTAAATAATGCGTCAGTTTTTAAAATCGATTTTAAAGAACAACACCATTTATTTTTTCTTAAGGCGATTAAAAGTAGGAATGCGCACGCGACGATATGGTCTCAAGCACATCGGAAAATGTAATTATTTTGGTTTGCGTTGTGAACTTGCCCGTGATTTAAAAACGGGAGATTTTTGCCTTATCAGCAACGATTGTTTTATCGGCCCTGGTGTGACGATCGGTAACTTTACCATGCTAGCTCCAAAAGTCGGAATCGTTGGTGGGGACCACCGCTACGACATCGTTGGTATGCCATCCTATTTTTCCGGTCGAGGGGTAACGAAGCAAACGACAATTGGATTTGATGTATGGATAGGCTACGGCGTTATTATTCTGGCCGGCGTTACGATTGGCGACGGAGCTATTGTTGCCGCTGGTTCCGTGGTAACTTCAGATGTAGAAGAATGTGCTATTATTGGAGGCGTTCCCGCTAGAAAAATTAAGAATCGGTTCGCCTCAGATTCTGAGAAACAAGAACACCTCTCCAAAATTTCAGCTAATCTAGACAACTTTCCTGATGCTTATCAGAGAATTAGACTTCTCGACAACTGGTAGCGTTCAAAAATTTGTTAGAAATTTAAATATGATTTTCCAAAGACAACGCTATCGTACTTTGATTAAAAATCGTGTTTACCAAGAAACTGTGATACAAAACATTCGACGTTTTTACGAGGAAGTCATTGAACACCATCGAAAATAAAACAGCAATTAAACGAGTATTAATTACTGGCGGTACCGGCTTTGTCGGAAGCAAGTTCTTTGATTTGCTCCGCAATCGTGGATTAGAAATCGTTCGATTCGACTTGTTACCCCCCAGCGACAATACGAAGTTTGTCAAAGGAGACGTGCGCGATAAAGCGGCGATTGATGCGGCAATTGCTGGCGTGGACGCCGTCGTCCATCTCGCTGCAGCTCATCATGATTTCGGCATCTCCGCCAAAACCTTTTATGACGTCAATGTCCAAGGGATGCAGAATGTTTGTGACAGTATGCAAAAACATGGCGTTCGCAACCTTTGTTTTTATTCGACCGTCGCCATTTACGGCTCTCAAGAATTTCCCAACGAGGAAACACCACCTGCGCCAGAATCTGAATATGGAAAAACAAAACTGGCCGCCGAAGCCGTTTGTCGACAATGGTGTGAAACAGATCCTAAAAATCAGTGCCTGACGATACGTCCTACCGTAATCTTTGGCACTAATAATTTCGCAAACATGTACTTTTTGATCCAACAGATCGACAGTGGAAAATTTCTTCGTGTTGGCGAAATGACCAACGTTAAAAGCCTTGCCTACGTGGACAACATTGTGAATACAACGTTGGAACTTTGGTTAGATCAACAAAATCAAAGAGCTGGATACGAATACTTCAACTACGTTGACCAACCCGACCTAACTAGTTGGGATATCGCCCAAGCAGTCTACGATGGCTTAGGTAAAAAACCATCTTCGATCTCTGTTCCTTATATGCTTGCCCGTTTACTAGTGATACCGTTTGACATCGTTATTGCGTTAACTGGAAAGAATCTGCCAGTCTCATCTGCGCGTATCAGAAAACTAGCAAAATCCCAAACGCAGTTTGATGCGTCTAAGATTCACGCTATCTCAAAGTCTAACAAAGCTCCTATTCCAAAAGGAATTTCGGAGATGGCTACTTGGTTTCGCGACCATGGGAAAACCGCCCCTTATCCCAACCGTCGGCCCAGCGAAGACGTTGCCGAATGAGTCAAGAAAAACAAAACAGAGTCTGGGTCGTGACAGAACTGTATGCTCCTGACGATGCTGCAACCGCTCATCTTCTGACTCAGATCGCCGAAAGAGCGAGTGAAGAATTGTCGGTTTCTGTGCTTTGCGCTCAGCCTACGTATACCAAACGCGGGCAGTCAGCTCCGTCGAAAGAAGTTAGAAACGGCGTTCAAGTTATTCGTTGCTGGTCAACGACGTTTTCAAAAGACAAACTTTTATTGCGAATGGTGAATGTCTTAACCATCATGCTTTCATTCTTTTTCAATATGCTTTTTCGATTTCGTCGTGGCGATGTAGTTCTTGTCGTTACCAACCCGCCGCCACTTCCGTTTGCAACCCAGCTTGCTGCTACCATGCGCGGCGCGAAGACATGCCTGTTAATTCACGATATCTATCCT
The DNA here is from genome assembly GCA_964530985.1 of uncultured Pirellulaceae bacterium. Classification (GTDB taxonomy): domain Bacteria; phylum Planctomycetota; class Planctomycetia; order Pirellulales; family Pirellulaceae; genus Mariniblastus. Next base: position 17,415 of record CAZHCH010000036.1, read on the forward strand.
GATGTTTTGGTGCCAACTGGCTTTACAAAACTCGGTTCGCCGCTCTACCGACTAGTTGATTTTTTCAATCGAGGATTGTTTCGCCGTGTAAAGAAAATTATCACTATTGGTCGCGACATGAAAAAACGAGTCGTCGACAAATCGGACAGTTTCGAATCTAAATCCGTTGTTATCACCAACTGGTTCGATGAATCTCAAAAGCCGATCGCCAAAGAAGCTAACCAACTGCGGCAGCAACTTCCCTTTGCCAACAAATTCATCATTCAGTATTCGGGAAACATCGGTCGCACTCATGGTCTTTCAGTTATTGCCAAAGCGGCCGCAATTCTCGAAAGTCGAAATTTGCTTGACGTACACTGGATGATTTGTGGCTGGGGCGGCGGCAAAGCAAAATTTGTTCAAAAATGCAAAGACCTAAATCTAAAAACGGTCTCAATCCATGAACCCTATCCGCGTGAGCAATTGCCGGAACTAGTAGGTTCAGCAGACGTTTCTATCATCTCTTTCATTGCCGGGATGTCTGGTATTTCGGTACCTTCGCGAATGTACAATATTCTCGCGACTGGATGTCCACTGATTGGTGTGACTGAATCCGATTCTGAATTAGCCTTGACGATTTCTGATGACGACCTCGGCTGGATCGTTGCCCCCAATGATGCGTCTGAATTAGCCAATTTAGTTCAATCAATCGCCTCGCAAAAATCTCTTATTGAAGAAATGCGTATCCGTTGTCGACAATCAGCGTTGGAAAAATTTAACCGAGATGATGCACTTACTTCTTACGTAGAAATACTAAAATCTACTTAGAAACCAAAGCGTATGTATTGTTTTAGGGCAATCAGTTTTTGAAGCTGGTGGCCAGAGGGTGTTGAAGCGGGCACCGTCAAATTGGTGGGCGCCGATGCGGCTGCAATTATTGAAAACGTCGATCTGTTAATCAAAGACAAAGCTGCCTACGAAAAAATGGCGAAAGCCAAAAACCCTTACGGTGACGGAAAAGCTGCTGCTCGAATCGCCAATGCAGTATTTGAATTCCTTGACCGACCCAAACTTGGTTGATTCTCTCAATCTCAATTCCTTCTAAGAGCAAGTTGGGACTGTACCCGAGCTTGTGACGACTTTCAGTAGTTCGAGGCTTGAAGGACTTTGGTTGGATGGCGACAAGCCCGTTATGGCTGGACACACTAGTCATGAAAGCCCGACGCATATCCATTGCCTCCGACTCAAAAGTAAATAAGCCAAAGTTACTATCGATCTCACTGATTGCCTGTTGATTGAATTCTAAATTGGTATCGCCTGCGATACCTCAGGCAGTCGATTGCAATTGCCTAGGCCGAACCAATCAAATTGGTTTTGAACTTTAGTTAGCGTCAAATCAAAAAAACTACACTTTTGCTGCTCTCGCACCGGTATCTCGTATCAATCAGACTACTTATACCAATTGACCAGATAATTTTTTACCGTGAGCGCTTCAGCTGACGATTATCTCGTTTAACCGCTCGATTATTCGAGATCCACTGGGCGCCCTTATTCTTTTCTTAAAGTGAACTACAGATGTCTCGATCATTTTTGACACTTGCTCTGTTCTTTCTCATTGGGCTCAATTCTGCCTCCGCTCAAATTACAATTGATAATTTTTCTGATGCGACCAACAATCGGTTTACTAACGATACCAATTTTATTGGTGCGGATTTTGATTTCAGCGGTGTAGCTCGTACCACCGACAATGGAAGATGGGGTACGCTAATCAGTTCCAATGCAGTGCTGACCGCTCAGCACTTTCGCCCTGCAGTTGGTTCGATCTTCGAGTTCTTTCCTGACAACGATAGCACTTCCTCTCCCTTCGAAGCGATCGTGACTGGTACCGAACGAGTTGGTAATACCGATTTGAGTATCGCCATTCTTGATCGCAATGTTGATTCAAGCATCGCCATTTACAACTTCGCTACTGTAGAATACGAGGGTCAAGAGCCTACTACAATCACCAACCCTGATGGTTCTACGGCGAATCTAACGTCCTTCAATATCGATCCTAACGAAATCGATATCGTTGGTGAACGAGCCCTCGTTTTTGGTATTTCGGAGAGCGATAATCCTAGTCGCTCGACCGATCAAGCTGTCGGCGAAAACCTAGTCTTCGGATATTCTGAAAATGTAATTTTTGGCCCAAACACTGACAACGATACAATCATTTTTGAAAGAGATCCCGCTGGTTCGGATAACTTTTTAACGCATGAAACCTATGTTCAGAGTGGTGATTCCGGAGCACCGACGTTTCTGATTGATAGTGAGAGCGACGAATTAGTGCTGCTGGGTGTTAATTCTTTTCAATTGAATGGTCAAGCGCCAGATCCCTTTCAATCGTCCGGGGTTACATACACTGGCAACCAAGTCGAAGAGATCAACGCAATTCTTACTGCTAATGCCGTTAGTGTTGCTAGTGTCGTTAGCGTACCAGAACCAGGATGTCTTGTAGCACTAACTTTTATCGGATTCGGTATTCTTGGGCGTCGGAATCGCCAAGTTACTGTTTGAATTCTTGCATCTCAAACCAATTGCAGTTATTCCAGTATACTACCCAACCATTGTGCTGCTATTAAGCAACAGACAACCTTGCGTAGTGTTTCGGAAAACCTTCAATCTCACTACAATACCTGTTTAAACAAGTAACAGGAGCCATTGTAGTATTCTCCGCTCCGAATAGCTCTAGCTCTAAAGCCGTCAAAGTTGCGGTATTGAATTCTGTATGTACCAAGCGAATTTTCATGGCGCAGACATTTCGTCTACCAAATTTTTAATCACTGGCGGTGCCGGTTTCATTGGTTCGAACTTAGTCGAATATCTAGTTCACCACGAAGCTGGGTTTGTCCGTATTCTGGATAATTTATCCGAAGGGAAAATCGAAAACATCGAGCCATTTTTAAATCTCGAGAATATTGAATTCATCGAAGGTGATATCGACGATCAAGCTACCTGTATATCTGCTTGTAAAGGCATTGACTTTGTCAGTCATCAAGCGGCTCTTGGGTCAGTACCTCGGTCGATCGCCACGCCGACGATTACTAACAATGCGAACGTGACCGGCTTTTTAAACATGTTAACCGCCGCCAAAGATGCCGGCGTAAAACGCTTTGTGTACGCTAGTAGTAGCAGTGTTTACGGTGATCACCCTGACTTGCCAAAGCTGGAAGCCAACATTGGTAATCAGTTGTCGCCTTACGCAGTATCAAAGTATGTAAATGAACTCTACAGCAGTGTGTTCACAAGCTGTTACGGTTTTGAAACGGTCGGTTTACGGTACTTCAATGTCTTTGGCCCCAAACAAAAACCTGATGGTCCGTATGCCGCTGTGATTCCATTATTTATGAATGCTTTAATAAAAAACGAACCACCAATAATCAATGGTGACGGCGAGCAGTCTCGAGATTTCACGTTTGTGGTCAATGCTGTAGAAGCCAATATTCGCGCCATGTTTAGCGACGTAAATGGGGCGGCTGGTAGAGTTTATAATGTTGCGTTTGGGCAACGCCGAACTATCAATCAATTACTTTCGACGTTAAAAAACTTATCTAGTTCTAAAATCGATGCGGTTTACCGTGACCCTCGACCGGGTGACGTGCTTCATTCGTTGGCGGATATTTCACTAGCCGAAAAATTCTTAGGCTACAACCCACTTTATGACATTGACCGTGGTCTAGACATCACATTCAGGTGGTTCAAACAGCGATTTGGATAGACTGCATAACGAGACTGTGTGCGCTAAAACCCAATCTGAAACCAGATTAGTATAGGTGAGCACCTATTTCGCCCACGAGTCCCAGTAAACCGCTGCTGATTGCTGGTAATTTGGCCGTTACAGCCACTATTATCAGTACAGATGTTACAAAATCTAATGCCATCAGCACTGTTTTTAGTTGATGTCTGATGCCTTGCTCAATTAGACTATTGACTGGTCTCGACACTGCATTTATCTATACGTTTAACTATAGAAGATGAGTTCATTTTAGCATCGACTACTGTTAAAAATTT
>CAZHCH010000036.1:21543-30071 GCA_964530985.1 uncultured Pirellulaceae bacterium
TAACTATAGAAGATGAGTTCATTTTAGCATCGACTACTGTTAAAAATTTGCAGCTGTACCAATAGAACTTTAAGTCCAACAACTTCTAATATCCTATAAAAACTATGTCATCCGCCACTCAGCGAAGTCAACCTCAGTCCCAATCTCAAGTAGTACGAGGTCTGGAGTGGGGCATTGTAATAGCGTACGCATTAGCGCTCCTATCACAGATCCCAATGTTGGATTTGTATATTAGACGATTGATGAAAGAGGCCCATTACCATTCCGCACTGTTTGCAATTGGCGCTACTATTTTGGTCGCTGCGTTACGTTGGCCACGTGGTCAAGCAGTACAGCTTCAAAGTAGTGCCACCAGCAATACGTTGCTCGTACTGTCTCTAATCGCGGTCGCATTCAGTATTTTATTCGTGCAACCGTGGATGTCTGCTTTATCGGCAATGCTAATTGTGACCAGTTTTCTAGCTCGTGTTCCAGACACTGAAACTAACGGTACTTTGTGGTATGCATCGTTACCATTATATGTTTTTCTGTACCTACCGTTTGGAATGGACCGAAACTTGGTTACTACACTGCAAGCTTATAGTGCAGCTTACACCAGTCGATTACTTGACCTAGCCAACATAGGCCATCATATGGCTGGTACGGTTCTAAATGTTCCGAACATGCAACAATTTGGTATTGAACAAGCCTGTAGTGGTGTACAGTCATTTTTCACTCTCATTCTGGTAGCCGTTGTTTACTCGGTATTCAATCGGCAAGTGAAGGCTCCTGAAAAAGGTCTCGCAATCCTGAGCTTTATGTTGGGAATTTTTTGCTTAGTCGTTCGGACCATTCCTAAAGCGACAATGGGTGTTGACATGCCTATTTTTTGGTCGGTCCTGCTCTTCTTACTAGCAATATCATTGATGTTGTATGCCTTTATTGGTTTCCGAACTACTATGTTAGTAATGTCCGGTGTTTTCTGGGCGATTTTCATGAATACGATTCGTATCATGGCCATACCGATCGCGATGAAATATTTTGAACTTGATCTATCCGAAGGAAATAACCATACGTTTCTCGGTTATGCCTCTTTGCTTATTGGCATTGCATTGATTCTTAGCACTGACCAGTTAATTCTTTTTTTCTTCGGCCCGGTGCAGGACGCAAACGAGTCTGGAAGATTTGGTCGAGTAATCGGTAAAATGTGGAACGGCTTGATGCCTGCCAATAACCCAGCAGCCTCTAGTCGTGGCCGAGGTAAACGAAGTCGCCAACCAGTGTCTCCTACAATGAAAAAGGTGCTGTGGGGGTTTGCGGCCCTTATGTTAATTGCCGGTGTTTGGCAAATAGTCGACGTACAAGCCTGTAAACGACGCGCGGCTGACAATTTATCCGTGCAAGTCTTTAATGGTGATGTCACCGTACCGTTTAAAGAAGGTGACATTCCAAAACAGATAGAAAACTGGACTCGTGTCGCTTTTCAAACCGACGTGCGTAGCCGTAGTAGTGACTTCGGTGAACGCTCAGATGTTTGGCAGTACCAAGCTCCAAACTGTTATGCTACTGCTTCACTTGATCAAACCTTTCCTGGCTGGCACGAACTGACCACATGTTATACAAACATTGGATGGAAAATCACCGGTCGTAAAGCAATTTCCAAAGCCAAAGCTCTCGGCTTAAAAAAATCAAGCGACGGTGAAAAGTGGGATATGATCGAAGTAACGATGCAAAAACCTACTGGCGAACGTGGCTACCTATTGTTTAGCCATTTCGATTCATTTGGCGAAGGGCTAACCGTTCCAAGGCAATGGAATTCTATAACCGGTTTTGTTACTCGAGTTATGAACCGAATGTCGCATCGAATTCGCGCGAACTTAATTCAGGGTGAAGCATATCAAATTCAAGTGTTCTTAAAATCATACAACGATTTCGACAAAGATGTCATTAAAGAAGCTCGCAAACGATATGTCAAAATCCGTGACGAAGTCCGCAACAAATTCCTCGACAAACTATCCAATCCGGAAGCCTAATCGAGAGCTAAACTCGAATGAGCGATCTTCCATTCAGTTACCAAAAAATTGATAGCACTACTTGGGCATACTTGTCTTCGCTGTTGCTAGTCGCGCTTTTTTTTAAATTCAATCGCTTCTGGAGTGTTAGAAATCTCGACTTATTGCTAATTGTTCTGCTTGCGCCCGGCTTGCTGATGATTGACAGCGGTCGTCACATATCGGCTCAGAATTTACGTAATACCGCTTCGATACAAACGGCACCCGATACCGACTCGGTAGGCGCAGAAGTATCCATCGACGTCGATGGCCAAAATCCAATCGTTGACATCGATAATCCAGATGCGACTGACAGAACAAAAACTCCAGGATTTGCTTGGGAGTTGTCTGGATTTATCTGGTTGTTTTCTGTCGGGCTGTTGTTGTTAATACGATTGCTCATGGACCCCGGACTCAAACGACGTCCTGTATTGGAACCCAATCTAAGCCAAGGTGGATTGTTCTTTTTTGCTGGTAGTCTGTTTCTAATTTTAACTGCCAATGTAATTTTATCCGAGCCCACCAATGCCGACTTAGAAGGTGCCAAAAACGCAATCAAGTTAATACAACGTGAGGTCGCCGAACCAGTTGACGTTCAACAGTTAAGACAACGTGGCCCCGGATTACAGTTGTTTTTTATCTTTCCAATCATGTCCACGTTCGACAACGGGGGTGAAATATTGGAAACCGATGCTGATGAATTGGGTAACGTCCAACGCTATATCGTGGCCGCAAAAATCCTTGCAATCGTGACTCAGTCATTGATTGTACTGGGACTAATTTTGTTTTGTTATCGTAACTTCAACAACTTAAGCGTCGGAGTTGGGACAGCTGCGATCTACCTCATGTTGCCTTACACAGCGATGCACACCGTTAACGTAATGCACACGCTGCCGGCGGCTCTAATTTTGTGGGCGGCTGTTTGTTTCCGCATACCGTGGCTAGCTGGGCTGCTTATTGGTTTAGCAACAGGTGTGGCTTACTATCCGTTTTTCTTACTACCACTATGGGCCAGTTTCTACTGGGAACGAGGGTGGAGAAAATTCCTACTTTTGGTCGCCTTTGGAATCTCACTTTGTATTGGTGGATCCGTCCTGACTTCTGTCGACAGCGCTGGGCTGGTCGCTCAACTACGATCAATGTTTGGATTTTGGTCTCCTCGTATGGATGACCTTCAAGGCATTTGGGAGCTGGGTTGGAGCAGTTGGTGGCGACTACCGATCCTTGTTGCATTCGTCGCACTTTGCTTCTCATTTATTGGATGGCCAACTGAAAAAAATCTAGGTACTTTAATTAGCTACACCGCAGCGATCATGGTAGCGGTGCAATTTTGGCACGCGTTGGATGGTGGACTACACATGGCTTGGTATTTACCTTTTCTTCTGTTGGTCGTTTTCCGGCCAAATATGTCAGGTCGCGTAGCCGTCGTTGAAATCGCCGATGTTCATAGTAATCAAGTTGATATCGCCTAATTTCCGATGGCGATAATAAAGCGCTACTCTTTAAATCACTTCAATCGCTGCGGCAACCTTCTTGACTGGTCTCCTCTTGTTTGGTTCTGCATATCTGTCGTAATCTGTTTTGGGTTGTTTGTCGGAGCATTGTCGATCCAATCCAATGCCAAAGATAAACGAAAATCTGTTATCAGAGTATATTGTGCCAGCGCTGCCACTGTGCCAATGAACGATATTGTTGAACAATTCAATCTATCGAAACTCGCTATTTCCGAAAACATAGTCGTCGAAATCACTCGCTCTGGCGGGTCAGGAGCCTTGGCCGGACAAATTAATGCGGAAGCATTGACTGGTGCGCAATACATAGCCGACATCTTTGTCTGTGCTGATTCGAATCGAATGTCAATTCTCGATACGAAAAAAGTTATCAATAATAGTTTTCCCGTCGCCTCGCAATTTCCAGTGATTGCTATTCGAGAAAATTCCGGCCTGAATCTAAATTCGGTTAACAACTTTCGATCATTGTTGAATTTAAAAATTAAACTTGGCGTCGGCTCCGCGTCTTCCGCAATCGGCTTTAAAACAGATTACTTTGCAAAATTAGAAAACTGTTCTGACTTACTGCAAGCTAGGAAAACCGCCGAATTTGAAAACGTCATTTCCTTGGCCCAAGCACTTTCGATTGGAAGCGTCGACGCAGCCATCGTGTGGGATAGCACTGTTCATCAATTCAACCAATCTAATAACCGTCGCATAAAAATACTCTCTTACTTGAGATCCAAATTTCCCGAATCTGGCTCGACGACTGAAAATCCCTTGGAAACTGTTGCTTTAACAAATAATAACTATTCTCGTCTCCAGCGTTCTGACAAATTTTTGTTGGGTCAACCCGTTCTCGATCCACGATCTGGGTGTTTCATAGAAGTTGGTCGATCGAATTCGGTTAACCGTCAAGCTGATCTGTTCTATAATTACTTGAAAAGCAATCGTGGTCTCGTTCTAGCTGATTTTATTGACGCTGGATTTTCAAATAGTCCGATGGAATTTCTGTTATTAAATAATGGGCGGTAATCAAACCAACAATCTATCGCCCAGACACAATTCTTTGGAAAACCGTTTGCAAGAAATCCCTTCGGCACGTAGTAACGGTTCCAAACATCGAAATGGTTTGTTTTGGTCGATTTTGTTTGGCTTTGCCAGTGTTTATATGTTGCTGATCGTCGCTATGTTGCTGGCCGATTTGCAATTTTCAAGCATTGCCGATTTAAAGAAATTGGTATGCGATCCATTCGTTCAATACTCTATCTGGTTGTCGGTCACTAGTAGTACGATTGCATCGATCATGGCAATGTGGATCGCCGTCCCAACTGGTTATTGGCTGGCTCGATTTCAAGCTGATCAATCCGCGAGTTTCCTTCGCCGGTTTACCAAAAAACTAATATTTGCTTTACTAGATATTCCGATTGTGCTACCGCCAATCGTAGTGGGAATCAGTTTACTTATATTGTTTCAAACACCGTTAGGCCGTCTGATAAATGCATTATTCTTGGCGACTATTCAGAGCTTTGGTTTCCAGAAAGTAACCGGCATTACGTACGAAATTCCCGCTGTTATACTGGCTCAATTTACGGTTGTCACAGCATTCGCGATTCGCACAATGCGTCGTTGCTACACGCAAATTGATCCACGGCCAGAACAAATAGCTCGTACGTTAGGAGCCAGTGACTACCAAACCTTCGCTAAAATTGCCTTTCCACAAAGCGTGGGCGGTATGGTTGCTGCGTTTACACTGGCATGGGCGAGGGCGATTGGCGAGTTCGGCCCAGTCTTGATTTTCGCCGGTACTACCCGCCTAAAAACGGAAGTTCTACCAACAACGATTTATCTTAGTTTTCAATCGGGTGATTTAAGCTCTGCTGTTTCAGCCTCTATGATTTTGATCTTGATTGCTTTAATAGTGTTGATTTCTGTTCGTTGCTTCGCTCCTGAGGGGGCGATTTCATGATTGAGATTCAAAACTTAGCTGTAGCCAACGGCAATTTTAAACTACAAAATATCAGCCTAGCGGTTAAGTCTGGTCAGTATGCCGTTTTGACGGGACCTACCGGTTGCGGTAAATCAACGTTGTTAGAAACGATTTGCGGGCTAAAACGTCTATTGGCAGGCAAAATTTTGATCGATGGTCAGCCTATTCACCAGATACCACCAGCTGAACGACAAATTGGCTTTGTTCCGCAAGACGCTGCTCTATTTCCCGGTATGTCTGTCGAGAAACAAATTGGATTTTCACTGACCGTTCGAAAACTAAATCGGCGATTACGTGAGTGTCGAGTCGCTGAACTGTTAGAATTACTCGAACTTAGTGAATTACGTATTCGTGTGCCTTCTGAATTATCTGGAGGCGAAAAACAACGAGTAGCGATTGGTCGGGCATTGGCGTTTCGACCAAAATTATTGTGCCTAGACGAACCGCTTTCCGCAATCCACGCAAGTATGCGACACCGAATGGTGGATCTACTGAAATCGATTCACTCTACCGAAGGAACTTCTATTCTTCACGTAACTCATTATCCAAATGAATTGCGTGAAATCGAATCTGTTCTATTTGAAATGGGGCAGGGCGGTTTGATTAAGTTTGGCGATTAACGGACTAACTCCGTTGATAATATTCACTCGCCAGTCGGCTTGTCGTTAGCCTATCGTTACTATACGTCCAATTCACTGATATCTAGTGCGTACTTTTCGATGAACTCTCGCCGAGGTTCAACTTTGTCTCCCATCAAGATTCTGAACATATTGTCAGCTTCGGCTGCATTATCCATTTTGACTTGAATCAGTGTGCGGTTTTCTGGGTCGAGCGTAGTTTCTCGAAGTTCTTCCGCATTCATCTCGCCTAGTCCCTTAAAGCGAGTTACTTGCATGCCTTTTTCACCAGCAGCTCGAACTGCACCTACTAATCCTCGCAAATCTTCTACTCCCGTTTCGGAGTCTCCGCGTCTCAATAGATATCGGGCTTCTTCCATGCCAGTTCGTTCGATCGGCAACATGGCTTCTATGTCGAACCCAAACTCCGATAATTCCGACAATCCCGAGTTAATCGTTCTAACTTCATAGAACTCGGTTACTCGCATGCTATTTTGATCTTCCTCTGCATCAGAAGAATTTTCATCTGTGAGCGTGACCGCCTGCCCACTTTCTTGTTCGTATTTTTTGATGAATTCGTTTTTGTCTTTTTGATTAACAAACCATTCTTGACGATTGCCAATGATGACTTGATAAACGGGCAACTTGCCATCTGGAGTCATGCGATTCGAATGAGCTCGTAAGTTAACTCCGCGCCGCTCCAAAGCCAAAATAGCGTCTTCCATACTGGCCAAAGTCAAACACAACCGTCGCATATCATCGCCAGCGACTACGATTCCATCGTTGTTGTCAAAAGAAGTGTCTTCCAAACCACGATCTAGTAGCTGTCGACGCATTTCTTCTTCGGTTTGAACGTAATATGTTTTTCGTTTGTGTTTTACTCGGAACAGCGGTGGGCACGCGACATAAACATGGCCTTGTTCAATCAAGTGATACATTTGTCGATAGAAAAAACACAGCAACAAGGTTCGAATGTGAGAACCATCTACATCCGCGTCGGTCATAATAATGACCTTGTCGTAACGTCGCTTTGACAAATCTTGATCATCACCGATGCCTACCCGCAAGGCACTAATCATTGACTGAACTTCTTCGTTGGCGAGCACTTTATCTTCGCGCGCTTTGTAAGCGTTGATAATTTTACCTCGCAGCGGCAAAATCGCTTGAAACTCTTTTAGACGTCCACCTTCAGCGGATCCACCCGCCGAGTCACCTTCTACTAAGTAAATCTCACATTTTTCTACGTCTTTGGAGAGACAATCACGAAGCTTACCTGGCAGGCTCGTACCACCCAGTACCGATTTTCGACGAACTTTTTCTCGCGCAGCTTTTGCTGCCTCTCGAGCTTCCGCAGCCTGGACACCCTTTTTGACAATAATTTTGCCTTCTTTGGGATTCTCTTCCAAAAAGACTTTGAAGAACTCGCCAAAAGCGGATGTGATAATTCCTTCTACTTCATTGTTGCCGAGCTTCGTTTTGGTTTGACCTTCAAATTGAGGTTCCGGAACTTTCAACGAAATGACGGCGGTGATACCTTCACGAAAATCTTCGCCGGTAACGCTGATATTCTTAGGAAACAGATTGTTTTTCTTCGCGTAAGTATTTAACGACCGCGTTAAAGCCGATCGGAAACCCGATACGTGAGTACCGCCTTCATGCGTATTAATGTTATTAACATAGGAGAACACCGTATCCGAAATCTCGGTGGTGTACTGCAATGCGATCTCGTAGGCGACGTCGTCCATTTCCCCTTTAAGGTAAATTGGTTCGCCGTGAATCGGATCGCTAGTTCGGTTAATGTGTTCTACATATTCAATGATTCCGCGTTCATAGTAGAACTCATCCCCTTCACCAGTTCGAGCATCTTTGAAAATAATCCGCACGCCACTGTTTAAAAACGCCAACTCTTGCAAACGTTTGTTTAGTACGTTGTATTCAAACTTGGTGGTTTGGAAGATTTGAGCGTCGGGCTTAAAGGTTGTTTTGGTACCAACCTTTGTGGTTTTTCCCGCTCGAGTAACCGGGCCAGTTGGAACTCCGCGCTGATATTCTTGTTGATAAATTTCGCCATCTCGGTGAACTTCTACTTCCGCCCATTCGGACAAAAAGTTAACCACGGTCACACCGACACCGTGCAAACCACCGGAAGTTTGATAAGCTCCTTTTTCGAACTTACCGCCGAATTTCAAGAAGGTCATTACACCTTCCAACGTCGTAATCTCTCGGCCTTCTTGTTCAGTCAGCTGCTGGTGAACGTCTGTTGGGATGCCTCGACCATCATCCAATACGGTTACTGAACCGTCTGTGTTGATCGTGACGTTGATTTTTGACGCGTAGCCAGCCATTGCCTCGTCAATCGAGTTGTCGGAGACTTCGTAGACCAAGTGATGCAAACCACGAG
>CAZHCH010000037.1:0-29485 GCA_964530985.1 uncultured Pirellulaceae bacterium
GGAACCACTTTCGACATCACTCGGCGGACCCGAGTGAGTTCTTCCATCAAGTTACTTTGGGTTTGCAGCCGGCCGGCGGTGTCCACGATACAGACGTCGGTATTGTTGTTGACGGCGGCTTCGACGGCTTTGTAGCCAACGCTGGCGGGATCGCTTTTTTCGCGGCCGGTGACAATTTCAGCACCCATTCGCTCTGCCCAAACCGACAGCTGGGCAACGGCTGCGGCGCGGAAGGTGTCGCCGGCGCCCAGTACAACGGATTTTCCTTGCTCGCGAAACCAGTGGGTGAGTTTGGCGATGGAGGTTGTTTTGCCAGCTCCGTTAACGCCAACAACCATGATCACGGTAGGGCCAGAGGCAGCTGCGGCGAGGCTGCCGTCGCCTTGGTCCATCAGTTCGCGGATCGTTTCTTTGGCCGTTGCGGTCAGGTCGTCAAAGAAGAGTTTTCGAGCTCGAAAGCGAGAGTGAATGTCGTCGCGGATTTTTTGTGCCGGGCCAACTCCCATGTCGGTGCGGATCAAAGCCAAGTACAGTTCGTCTAGAAACTCGTCATCGACGACTCGGCCATCTTTGACCAAGTCACGAATGTCTGTGTTGAGCATCGTGACGGTTTTACGCATCGCTGACTTGAATCGACCCAAAACGCCTTGAGGGGCTTCATCACTGGTTGGATGTTGCGGCGCATCTCCCGTGGATTGGGCGTCGTCATTGGTTCGTTTGAATGGATTCCAAGGCATGATAAGTTTTCGTAGTCTTGTTGGAGTTGTGCCGGCAAGCGAGGATTGTAGGTACAACTAAAATTTGGAAGTGATCTGAGCAATAGCCGCTTTGTTCGAATGTTAGGATTCGTCAGAAACGAATTCGTTTTTGGATTTCATTAGGCGGTCAAGCACTCCATTGACAAATTGAGCTGAGTTGTTGGTGCCGTAGCGTTTGGCGAGTTCGATTGCTTCATTGACGGCGACGCGGTCAGGAGTGTCACCGAAGAGTATTTCAAACGCTGCTAATCTTAGTACGTTGCGGTCGGTTGCGGCCATCCGAGACAGTTTCCAGTTGTGAGCGGTTAGTTCAAGTGCTCGGTCGATCGTTTCACGATTTTGCTGGACCCCGGCAATCAGTGAATTTGCAAATTCAACTAGTTTGCGGTTGTGTTGCAGGCGACCGTGTAAAAATCTCAATCGCACGTCTTCTGCTTGGTCGGCGTTGAGGTCTTCTTGGTAGAGCAACTGCAGAGCGATTTCGCGAGCGCGGGATCGGCGTGACATGGCGTCTTTGTGTTGAGCAAATTGAGAATGAACGGAGACGGTATTCTAGCCGAGAATTTCTCGCTGCAACAGCAGCATCTGGATTGCCGCACGGGCAACTTCGACACCTTTGTTTCCCATGTCGCCTCCTGCTCTCGCGATGGCTTGATCGAGGGTGTTGCAGGTTAGCAGACCGAAGGCAATTGGGGCGTCATAGTCGAGCATTAAGCGTCCCAGCGAGTTGCTGACGGTGGTATTGATGTGTTGGTCATGTGAGGTTTCGCCGCGGATTACGCAACCAAAGGTTAAGATTGCGTCGAATTTGTTTTGTTGCAACACCATTTTAGTGGTTGGGACCAGTTCCCAAGCACCGGGCACCCAAAACACTTCTATATTGGCGTCGGGAACATCGTGCTGCTGCAGTGTGTCGATGGCTCCGTGTAACAGGTTACCTGTGATGTTCAAATGATATTGTGAAACAATGATGGCGAATTTATGCTCGCTAACGTTTCCATGGCTACCGTTCCACTGTTTGATTTCGGGCTTGATCGCCTGAAAGGAATTGTCGGGGCAGGGCGAATCTTTCATGGCATAAGAACTTTAAAACGTTGAAGATAAGGGGTAGGGCAGGGGGGTAACGAATTAAAAAGAAGCCGCCGTCGAAATGACGTCAGCTTCAATGTAGTTGTCTAAAGGAAATCAAACGAGAGGGCTTAGAAAGTGCCTTCTTCAAATTTGATGCTCATCAAAAAATCAGCATTTGTTTCTGTTTTCCGTAGTCGCGTTGTCAACTTATCCATTGCATCAGCTGGATTCATCTCACTCAGCACTCGTCGCACTCGGCAGATCCGATCGTACTCATCTTCGTCGAATAGTTTTTCTTCACGTCGCGTACCGCTGGAATTTATATCGATGGCTGGCCAGACTCGTTTGTTTACCATTGAGCGGTCTAAAACGATTTCGAGATTGCCAGTGCCTTTGAATTCTTCAAAGATCACTTCGTCCATTTTACTGCCGGTGTCAACAAGTGCAGTTGCCATGATGGTAAGCGAACCTCCTTCTTCGACTTTGCGAGCTGAACCAAAAAAGGCTTTTGGCTTTTGCATTGCGTTGGCATCGAGTCCACCCGAAAGTGTCTTGCCAGACTGAGGACATTCGGAATTCCAAGCGCGCCCCAAGCGAGTAATTGAATCGAGGAACAAGACAACATTGGTTCCGCATTCGACCATTCGCTTGGCTTTATCCAGCACCATTTCGGCAACTTGAACGTGTCGCGCTGGAGACTCGTCAAAAGTGGAGCTGATGACTTCGCAGCGATCACCTTGAACTTCTCGCTGCATGTCGGTGACTTCCTCAGGACGCTCGTCGATCAGCAGAATGATGACGTATGCGTCGGGGTAGTTACACAACGTCGCGCGGGCCATCTTTTGCATTAACATTGTTTTGCCAGCGCGGGGTGGACTAACGATCAATCCACGTTGACCAAACCCGATCGGTGTGAGCATATCGACAATGCGTGTCGCCAGTTCCTTTGGTTCGTGTTCAAGAATTATTCTTTGATCTGGATGAAGCGGCGTCAATTCGTCAAAGTTCGAACGTTGGGCACTGTCGAATGGACTAACGCCGTTGATCGTTTCAATCCGTAGCAATGCAAAGTACCGCTCGTTTTCTTTAGGAGGTCGAACCTGGCCACGAACGACGGCTCCGTTTCGCAAATTGAATTTGCGAATTTGACTTGGAGAAACGTAAATGTCATCAGGACAATTCATGTACTGATAAGCTGGACTGCGCAAAAAACCGAATCCGTCTGGCAAGACCTGCAGAGTACCTTCGCCAAACATCAACCCACGAGTTTTGACCCAGTGTTTAAGAATCTTCAGAATTAATTCTTGACGGGACTGTTCGTCAGTAATCTCTAAGCCTTCGGCAGTAGCGAGAATGATTAACTCTTGGACTGACATTCGCTGTAGTTCAGTAACGTCGTTTTCCGTTCGCGCTTCCGTGGGTTTGGGGGCACTGGCTTTTATACCACCACCAACCTCGCGAGAAATGGTTTCCGCGATCGACAGGGGCTCACCTGAAGATTCGATTTCTCGTAGCTTCTTGTTGGTGGCATCGTCAAAGTCGTTGTTCTGTCGACGGTCGTTACGGTATTTTTGGTCTCGATCACTACTGTCGCCCTGAAGCTGTCGACTGTTTGTTCTGTTTGTATTTGGCATCAGGGGCTCCGTGCCAGCAAGAGGAGAAACTGGCGAACGAGGGGTTATGGTTATTGTTCCGGGAAAAAAAGAGAAGAAGGAGCACGTAGTTCTTTCGGTAGATTCAATCCCCAGTCAAGCCATTTTTTGGTGGCCTGCTGAAAGGTTGACTCTTTAGTGCTTGAGTTGTCAATGATGTCAGTTGAGCGTTGACGTTTTATCTCAACTGATATCTGATTTTTCTCACGTTTGATCAGTTCGCTGGAGTCCCAACCGCGCTCGCGAGCCCGATTAATGCGGACATCCATTGATGTATCAACAAAAACTATTTTGTCACACAACTTGTCCCAACCTACTTTAAACATCACTGGAGCATCCAACACACACGCTTGACAGTTCGGATCTAGCCGAGACATTTCAAGCTTTCGTAGGATCTGTTCACCTATTGGTGGGTGAGTGATCGTTTCCAGTTTTTTTAAAGCAGATGGCCCATCCGGTGCTTTCGCGAAAACGATACGCGCCAAGCGGGAACGGGAGATTTGTCCATCACTCAAGATTCCACTTCCAAAGTGATCGACAATTTGTTGCATTACTAGGGTTTGTTGAAGTACCTGATGGCCAATTTGGTCACCATCCAAAACAGTTGCACCAAAATGCTGAAAGCAGTGAGTCACTAGGCTTTTGCCACTTGCAACCCCCCCAGCAATTCCGATTACTAACATATTTGTAGATTTATACTTTGTTCATCAACTTCGAACTCAACCTCGATTGCACCACCATTAACCAATAGTTCACCAAAAATTAGGTGGTGGACTACCAGTCAATCCAGTGAACCAAATATCACTAAATAAAATTTCTACTTTTACCCGCTGTGCGGGCTCCGTCGTCTCACCTAAAAAGATACTACTAATCCTTGTTTTAGACCATGGATATTTAGCATTTCGAGACGACATCAAAAGAAATAAATCACGATGGCGCTGGCTTAAACAAAAATGAACGTTTAATTTTAAGCCAATTACGAGTTTTCTTCCAATTCCCACCAACTTAACCAGCTTTACCAGCGATGACAAAGTTAATTGCCAATCACACCTCCATAAAGTTAGGTGTTGTGCCAACTCACCTAAAGTTTGCAGGGGGGCTGGCCCCAACAGCACAAGGTGATTTGCCTCGTGACGAATCGGGTCAGATCTTGGTTTTGAAGTACTTTCAGCAACTTATTGCCCAGTCGCCCGTCGCTGTCAGCTGTGCTCAGATTTCGCAGTTTGAGGGTGTTGCGGATCAGGTGACTACCGAATTGGTCCAAGGACTAAAGGCGCTTGGGCTTGAGGTCCAATTCATCATGATGATTGGTGAGGGCGATCCGACGAACCCCGCCGACGAGGATAAAGTCGCGCAGCTATTGGTAAATGGCTTGAAAACTGCGCAAAAACATGGTGTTTGCCAAGTGGCATCAACCTCGTTGGAGGCGTGGATGTCCGGTGGAAAACCGAAAACCGGCGACGAATTTAAAGCCGCGGTCGATCAACTGGTACGTTTGCACGATCGAGCTTACCAAGAAGCTGGCGTTGAGGGCTCTTGTATCAAGGCATGGCAGCTTGAGTTTCTACGATCAGTCGAATTTAAAACGTTTACGGATTTGGCAAAGGCTTGGACTTTGGTTAAGGCCATGAACGAAAACGCCGGCAGGCCTTTTTACAAGTTGTTGATTGATGCGGCACATTGTGGAGACTCGTCGATTTCGGTCAAAGAAAACCAGCATTTGATAAGTGAAATCGGGGCTGCCGGTGCGCTTGGTAGCTTTCATTGTTCCGCTAAAACGACTCGCGGGTGCCTTTCCACTGACGACGGTTGGGTAGGTGCTTTGCTGGCTGCCGCCGCCCAAACGGGGCAATTGACACATGTGCTAGTAGAGGTGTTCCACCACGAAGACCCGGCATTGGAGCCGCTTCGTAAGGCGGTTGCTGGCCATGGAATCGATACAACCGACGGGCGAAGTTATGACCAAGTTGTCATTGACGCGTTGGTTAATACCGTTCGTCGCCTGAATAATCTGCGCCATCGCGGGATCTTAAGTGTAGAAAACGATAGTTTTTGAGGCAAAATTGCCTGCTGCTGCCTCAGTTTTTTGGACTGGCGGTATAGATGGCCGCAGAATAGGTGAAACTGTACAAATTTGACACTATTTTTGGCCCCGTCTAGAATTGATTAGGTAATCTGGGAGTGATGGTGGGGTTGGTTTTTCGATTGAGAGGCTCTGACAAGTAGTGCTACGGGGTGTTCGTCGTTTTGTACTGATTGGTCAGACCTACTTAAGAAATGATTATCGTCTTCACCGATAACCACAGAGAATGTGCGATCCGCGCGTTTTCATCGTCGTTCATTTAAGTTAGACCGCAACTTAACGGTTGCAATTAGGAGTTTTGGAATGGCCGCTAGGGAAAATCAGGGGTACTTGATTGCCGTTATCATATTAGTGTTGCTAACGCTGATATTGGCATTGGTTGCGTTCCTCGGTGTCCAAAAAGCGTATGAACAGGCGGGGGCGGCCGAGGCTTCTGAGGCGAAGCTAAAAGCAGCGCTCAAACTTGCTGAAGCAGAAAACCTTAAAGGCGAAACTTATAAGGCAATCATCGGTGATCTAGGAACGGCACCGTCTGAACTCGGGAAGACCATCAATGACTTGCAGCAGATCTCGACTAACCGGGCTTTGTCCGATGCTGACAGAAAACTCGTCGAAGACATTATTGCAGAAGTCAGAACCGCGCAAGATATTTACAAGGTAGAAACTAGCGGCAAGATTACTGAGGACGATGAAGAAAATAATTTGGCGACGCTTCGTAGTCGCATCTTTGACCTAACTTCGTTGGTAGATAGGATGCGAAAAGAATACACGATCCAACTTCGCCAAACTGACGAAGCGAATAAAGCTGCGAAAGCAAGTATTGAGCAGGCGAAATTGGGTGAGGCATCCGCCGTCAAGGAGCTGGAAGCTGTAAATGAGAAATTGATCGCTGAAAAAGAGGCTTCATTGGTCAAAGAGAATACGCTTAAAGCAGAAGTCAGTGAAACCAAGAAAGCGCTAGCTGAAGTGACTCGTACAAGCGAAGAGGCTGCTCAGCAGGCTTCCGCTGCGATTCGTGAAGCTAGAAATCAAGTTGCCTTGCTGGAAGACGATAATGTGAAGCTAAAGACTCGGCTGAATCAGTACGAGAACGAAGTCTTCGATCATGCTGATGGTCAGATCGTTCGTGTTGCTTCCGCATTAAAAACCGTTTTTATTGATGTTGGCAGTGCCGACGGTCTCACCAGCAATCGCACATTTTCGGTGTATGATCAGTCGGTAACGGATTTTGAAACCGCAACCCCCAAAGCAAACATCGAGGTAATACGAGTCAACACTTTTGGGGCAGAGGCTCGGATCACCAGCGAGAGTCTTGTGGACCCGATTTTGAAGGGAGACCATATTTTAACTGCCACTTGGGATCCTGGTTTCACAGTTAAGCTTGCCCTCGCAGGGCGATTTGATTTGGATGGTGATCGCTATGATGACACGGAAAAATTGGTCCGCATGATCGAGCGAAATGGTGGAGAAGTTGTCGTTAGTCATGACGAAAAAGGTAACGTGACGGGTGAGATTTCACCGGAAGTTCGTTTCTTGGTTAAAGGTAATGAGTCGTTGATTGGCGGAGATGATGACCCCGACGCAGGAAAGATTTTGACTGCGGTGAGAGACATGGAGGCAGATGCTGTCAAGAATACGGTTCAGATCATCGACTTGCAAAAGTTGCTCAACCGCATGGGCATTCGAGCTAAACCAAAAACAAAACAACTTGACTTTCCTGCTGGCGGTTTCGTGCCTCGCCAACCCGGTGGCTCAACGACTCGTCAGCCCGGCTCAGGTACTCGTCAACCTGGTTCAGGTACTCGCCAGCCCGGCTCAGGTAGTCGTCAACCAGCAGGTTCAGGTACTCGATAGTGCCGCCACAGTTCTGGCTCATGCTTTTTTAAATCCGATCGCACCTGCCTCGTTAAGCACCGGCAGCGAATGCTAGGCGCAGCGATTGTTATGCTGTGTGGCGACCAGTTAAAACCAAGTGAAGGTCGCTTGAGTCCGCGGCCCATCACTCGTTGTAACTGGTGCAGGTCGGTGATTTGGCTGAGACTCCCTCGTACACTCGGATCGTTGTTGCATCAGATCGGCCTGTAGTTCATAAGATCGAATCAATCGCGGTATCAGTTCGCCAATGCTGGTTAAACCAGATCGCTGCTTGCTACTAGAAAGGTCGATGCCAGTAAGCTGTTTGATCATCGTAGTTCCCCCAAAAAGGTATGGCTCGCAGTCGGAGCTGTTAACTTGATGAAAGAAGTATTTGGTTAGCTTTTGACACGTCAGGTCAACGCTGGCATAAGATTGATGAAAATACTGCTTGCTGGTGGTGGACTGTTGGGAGCTCTCATTAAATTGAAAGAGACCTTTGTCTTAATGTGTATGACTTAACCGCCGATTGTTGACATTCCGCCATCAACACCCAAGACTTGACCTGTCATCCAGCCGCTGTCGGGGCCGAGCAAGAAGGCTGCCATACTGGCCAAGTCGGCGGGTGTACCGGATCTTTTAAGCGGATACTTAGCATCCATTGCTGCTCGTTTTTCGTCCGACGAGAAAAAATTGATTGCCAGTGGTGTGTCGGTAAGCGCTGGCGCTAGGCAGTTGACCCGCGTGTGCGGCGCAAGTTCGGCAGCTAATGCGCGACTCAAGCCTTCGATCGCACCTTTTGCAGTTGCGACCGAAGCATGCATGGGCAGCCCTTTGCCGACCGCGACGGTGCTGAACAGGACCACACTCGTCGGCTGCTGGCTGGCACCACGTTTCAACCCTGCCTGAACTCCTTTAAGGAATTTGATGGCGCCCATCGTGTTGATTTCGAAGTCGTTTCGAAAGTCGGCTAACTTTAACGCACGGAACGATCGCAAGTTGATCGTACCCGGACAGTAAGCCACGCCATGAATTTCGTCCGGCAGTCCGGCGAGTTCAAAATCGTCACTTGAAAAATCACAGACGTAGTGGCTTAGATTTTCATTTTCAGAAACGGCTAATTCGCCGATCGAACGGGAGTGCACGTGAACCGTCGCTCCAGAGTCAAGTAGTTGTTGGCTCAAAGCCAGCCCGATACCTTTACTGCCGCCAGCGATGATGTAATTTTTGTTTTTATGTGAATCGTTCATTCGGATTCCGGTTATAAAGAGTTTTGTAAGACGTGCTGGGAGATTTTCGGAGCTTAACCGAAAACCTGATAGCGTGATAACTTGTTAAGCAAATAAGAAAACCTATTTAGCCAAGAAGGCGATTCGTATGAACTGGCCGACAGTGATTTTGCTTGCCAACGCCGTATCCACTCTTTTTATGGTTGGATTGATCTGGATGGTGCAGATCGTGCACTACCCATTGTTCGATGATATTGGGCAAGAGAACTACGTTCGTTTTCAGCGGCGGCACCAGAGTAACATCACTTATATTGTCGCCCCAATGATGTTGATTGAACTGGCCACGGCAGTCTTACTGGCCGTTTACCCCGTCGTGGGCGTCGACAAATCGCTTGTCTATGGTGGCCTGTTACTGGTGGTGTTGGTTTGGATTTCAACGGCACTGATTCAAGTGCCCTGCCATGAAAGACTGGTTAAAGGATTCGATCCAGCGGCGTACCAATGGTTGGTGAATTCCAACTGGATTCGGACGGTTGCGTGGTCAGCACGAGGCGCGTTGGTGACCATGATGCTGTTTCGGGTTCTTCAGAGATAGAACGCGATAAACTGGCACGCGTGTTTGTGGTCCCTGCTAAAGCCAGGGTTTCTACCTACAAACGACCGTTTAATCTTCTAGCTCTTTCCATCTGACGAACCCCTCAAGAGCTTGGTACTGGGCAAGGCCAAGTTGATCATAGATTCGAGCTGTTTGGGCGTTGCGAGCTTCAGCACGTTGCCAAAACTCACGGGCGTCCGGGCCAGGAAACAATGCGCGATCTTTCTGAGATTCGTGACGGAAAATCGCTACTCGTTTACGCTCAACTTCTTGCGGACTAAGTGGCACTGCCATCTCGATTTCATGCGGTGCCCATTCTTGCCATGCACCACGGTACAGCCAAACATCGCACTCCTGCATCCACTGATCGTCGCGGCAGCGGCGGCATGCCTCAAAGATCACGTCCAAGCAAGTTCGGTGAGTTCCGTGCGGATCGCTCAAATCACCAGCAGCATAAATTTGGTGAGGTTTGACTTGTCGCATCAGTTTGACCGTAATTTGGATGTCTTTTTCACCGATCGGCTTTTTGCGGACGACGCCTGTTTCGTAAAAAGGTAAATCTAAGTAGTGCAGATTTTTATCTTGAACGCCACAAATTCTGGCACCTGCTCTAGCTTCACCGCGGCGGATCAGGCCTTTCAGCTGCTGCATCTGTGGGAAATCAACCTCGCCAGCGTTTTTCCGATTTAGAAACTCAATCATCGATTGGGTGAGTTCATCGATTGCATTGTTCTTGATATCAAAGGTATCGCAGAAATCGGTTACGAATTCGGCAAATCGCAATGCATCTTCATCAAATACTGCGATGTTCCCCGACGTTTGATAAGCGACGTGAACATCGTGGCCTTGATCGGCAAGCCGCGTTAGGGTGCCTCCCATGGAGATAACATCATCGTCGGGGTGAGGCGAAAATAGTACGATCCGTTTGGGAAACACGACTCCTGGTTGGTCGGGTTTTCCTGCGGCCCAACCAGTGATTGTGTTTTGTAGTTGCTTGAATACATTCAGGTTGATTTCGTAGGCGCTGCCATATTCCGCCAACAAGGATTGCAATCCGTTTTCGTTGTAGTCGGCATCGGTCAGCATCAAAACGGGTTTGCTTAATGTCAAACTCAAATCGATAACGGCCCGCCGCACCATCGTCTTGTCCCAATCAATCTCGCGGCTTAGCCAAGGCGATTTGATATCTTGTAAATCTGCGGCGGCAGCTTGATCCAAGATAAACTCGGTGCAGGGGTGCTGTTGCAAGAACGTCGCGGGGATTGTCGGCGTGATATCGCCTTCAATGGATCCGGCTACGACGCTCGCTTTGTTTTCGCCAAATGCTAATAGTAAAATTTTACGAGCTTTTAAGATGGTTCCCACACCCATCGTAATGGCGCGACGCGGAACGTTTTCAATGCCGAAGAAATCGCTTGCAGCGTCGATGCAAGTCAAGCGATCGAGTGTAATCAATCGTGTGTGGCTGTCATTACCAGAGCCTGGTTCGTTGAAGCCGATGTGCCCGGTACGACCGATGCCCAGAAGTTGTACGTCGATGCCGCCCACAGAATCGATTTTGGCTTCGTATTGGCGACACCAATCGGCGACTTGTTCAATCGCGATGGTGCCATCGGGTATATGGATGTTTTCTTCCGCAATGTCGACGTGATCGAATAAATGCTCTCGCATGAACCGAACGTAGCTCTGCAGGCAATCCGGCTGCATCGGGAAGTACTCGTCCAAGTTGAAGGTGATCACATTTGAAAGCGAAAGACTTTCTTCACGATGCATTCGCACCAGTTCACTATAGACATTGACCGGGGTGGAGCCGGTCGCAAGCCCTAATACACAGTGCTTGCCGGCAGCGGCTCGCTCTTTGATCAGCGTCGCAATTTCGCTGGCGACGACTTGGCTAACTTGTTTCGAATCTTTGAACATTCGAAACGGAATCTTGCCGGTTCCTTGAAAAGCATGAGGCACTCCGATGGAGTTTGAAAGAAGATTTCCGGTATTTGCGCTACAGTGGCTTTGCTCTTGCGTGGCCATTGAATGTCCTTGCCTGGTGTTCACGGATGATCAGGAAGGCAAATTGAAATCAAATATCGTACGGATGCAATGGCTTGTCGTGGTTGTAAGCTGGTTAAGCGAAAGTCATTTTCGGATTTGTCGCAAGACGAATCATTCGCGCACATTGCGGCAGCCACAGCAACGAACTTAATGCAGAGCACGATCCTTGTCGTTAGTAAGATTAGCGACAAGTGGGTTTAGCGAAAGTCATTCTTAATAAATGCGTCGTGAACCGATTGAGGCTGATAGTCAACCCTTTGAGTTGGCAAGAATTCGTCAACCGGTTCGTGCGGGTAGTGGTTGACTTCTGTTTCCAGTACTGGCAGGCTTTGTTGCATTACTTCAGCAGCCAAGCTACGGTAGTCTTGAGCCCCGTTGGAATCTGGCGAGTATCGAAAGATTGATTCGCCGTGACTAGGAGCTTCGGCTAAACGAATGTTGCGGCGGATACGAGTGTCAAAACTTCCTGCAGCAGCCCAAATCGAATTGTTTTCTCGTTGTTCCTCGAAAAACAGTTCAACATCGTCGACCACTTCGTTGGCTAGTCGAGTGCCGGTGTCAAACATGCAGTAAATCACGTTTGACAGTGTCAGGTTTGGATTAAGCCGGCGGCCGACAAGCTCGATCGTCCGCAGAAGTTTGCTCAACCCGTGCAACGCTAGGAAGTGTGGTTGTAGTGGCAAGAATACTTCGTTGGCCGTCGTGAGCGCGTTCAGTGTCAAAATGCCTAACGAGGGAGGGCAGTCGAAAATGACGTAGTCAAAGTCTTCCGCAACTTCAGCCATTTTGTCTTGCAGGATAATCTCTCGGCCAACGGCGCCCGCGAGTTCCATTTCGGCGGCGGCGAGATCAATGTGTGAAGGGGTCAGCCATAAATTAGGTTCGATTAGATGCCGAACTTCGTCCAGCGAAACGTCGCCAGTCAAGACGTCGTAGGCCGATAGGTATTCCTGTTCCATCGCAAAGCCAAGGTGCAAGGAAGCATGGGCTTGAGGGTCTAAGTCGATCAGCCAAACCTTGTTTCCAGCTTCGGCCAAGGCAGCGCTCAGGTTGACGGCAGTGGTCGTTTTTCCAACGCCGCCTTTTTGATTGATGATTGCAATACTTCGCATTGGAAACTCCGTCTTCCTGACGATAAACTCGAATTCGACCCTCCTGTCGATTCTTCTAGGTGCCAGTATATGGGCTTGACCGTTTAATATCCTAGAGCGGTTTTCAAAACGTTTGTTTTGCTCGAAGGGAAGAATCACAGGATTCTGTTTGCGACAAAGGCGAGTGGCATGAGCATCGTATTGCTGCTGCTAGCGTCCCGCCGCTGTCCGACCGGAAACTGCGTTTTCCACGTTATTTTTCGGCAACCAAGGGCATCGGTGCGGTGATGACCAATCGCGATGTACTTTAGAAGTTGGCGCCGGTGCCTTTGGTCAATGCCATGAACGCCGACTCAAGATTGACTTCCTCTTCTTGGAACAGATTTAAACGGAAGCCTTCGGCAATTAGTTCAGTCGGCAGGTGGTCGTAGTTGGTAATTTCTTTCTTGAGCGTTACCAACAGGTAGCCATCGCCGGGTGCGACGGACTCGGTGTCAGCATGACTATCCAAAAACTTGGTGGCTCGTTCGGCGTCTGCTGAGACTCCAATGTGCAAAATCACTTGGTCGCGAACTTTGCGGATCACTTCGGTCACTTCATCCGAAAAGCTCATTACACCACGATCAATGATACCGATCTTGTTACAGACGTCGGCCAGTTCGGGCAAAATGTGGCTGGAGACGATGATTGTTTTTCCTGTCTTACCAAGCCGGCGCAGTAAGTTCCGCATTTCGATTCTGGCGCGCGGGTCCAAGCCGCTAAGTGGTTCGTCCAGCAACAGAACTTGCGGGTCGTGCAGTAGAACTCGTGCTAAGCCAAGGCGTTGAGTTTGACCGCGCGAGAGTGTGTTGGCGAACGCGTCGCGTTTGAAATCAAGGTCGACGGTCTCCAGCATCTCGTTGCATTTCTTGCGTCTGGCTGGACCTTTGATACGATAAGCGGCCGCAAAGAACTCTAGGTACTCGATGACTTTCATGTCGTCGTAGACGCCGAAAAAGTCAGGCATGTAGCCGACAAGCCGGCGGATTTCTTTAGGGGCGTTGTAGATTGAGTGCCCACAAACGTAAGCTTCGCCCCACGAAGGCTCTGTCAACGTCGCGATGATTCGCATCGTCGTTGTTTTTCCCGCGCCGTTGGGGCCAATAAAGCCGAACAAATCGCCTTGTTCTAGATCAAGCTCGATGCCTTTAATGGCAAACATGTCGCCATACTTTTTCGTCAGATTCTCAGTCTTGATCACGGGGCGAGTGTTCCTGTCGTTTGGTTTGGTAAAGATCCTATCATGACATGCGATAACGGGTTTCGGAAGCCGTCAGCGGTAAAGCTGAGCTGTTTTAAGTGCTGCTGGGCGTTTTTACTCGCCACCACACTCGAAGGACACGGGTACAGGTACATTACGGCTAAAGTGATTGAGAGGTTCACGTTATAATATGTATTGCTCTAAGCAACGTATTTTTTTCCCCACAAGCCATGACCACGCCTTTTGAACAGTTGCAGCAAATCACCGACGACAAGGGCGTTGATTCAGGTTTGGATTTTCTTGAACAGCATGTCCGGCGCAGCAAAGATTATGCCCAACTGTTTGAGGTTTTGAAAATGCGAGTGCGGCACCGAATGGGGCTGCCGATTTTGTATTCACGAACCCGAGAAAATTTGAGCGAGAGTGACCAGCAAAGTTTAGAAAGCGGTTTGCTGGCCGCTTGCCGCGAAGTGGGAACATTGTTTTTTAAACAGGGCGATTTGGTTCGCGGTTGGAATTATTTGCAACTCGTAGGTGATCGGGATTTGAATGAGAAACTGATTCGCGGTGTGAAGATCGACGACAAAAATTCCGACGACTTGATCGAAATCGCGGTCTCACAGCGTGCTGCGCCAGGATATGGATTTCGGATACTGCTGCAACGTTACGGCACATGCGACGCGATTACCACTTTCGATCAGGTTGCTGACAGTCACGACATCCAATGCCAGCGAGCGATGGCTGGACAGCTGTTGGAGCATTTGTACGATGAACTCGTGGGTAACTTGATCACTTCGCTGCCGATGTTTGAATCAAATGCTGGTACAGACACTACCTTGACTGCAATTTTGGAAAGCGGTGAACTTGATGCGAGTACCGCTTACGCGGTCGACGCCACTCACTTGGCGTCCGTGGTGCGGATCTCTCGGATTTTACAAGACCCAATCTTGATTCAGAAGGCTTACGAGTTGTCGCGCTTTGGCAATGGCTTGCCCGATGATTTTAAATACCCAGGGCAAGTTCCTTTTGAAGATGTATTCCCAGATCACTTGCGTTATTACGCTGCCGTTTTGGGACAAAACGAAGATGCGGGGATCGACCATTTCCGTAAAAAAATCGAACAGCATGACGCTCGACAGCACGGCGGTGTGGTGATTGAGACTTACATTGAACTGCTGGCTCGAACGGGGCGGAACGATCAAGCGATTGACGTGTTGGTTAGTCAATTGCTAGGCAAGTATTCTTTGCTGGGGATCGCACCGGAGGTTCATGAGTTGGCGCAGACGGCTGAGCAGAAACAGAAGGTGATGGACCATTATCGGAACGAATCCGATTTGCTGGGGTTTGGTCAAACACTGTGGTATGGCGATGCCAAGTAGATGTAGGACTTAGAAGGCACGGTTGAGGACAAAAAACGTTGTCATGTTTTTTACGAAAAAAGCAGCCATTCGTTAATGACTGCTCTGAAAGTTTTTCGATTGTTTTTAAGATCTACAATAGATCTGCAACGTCTGCACGCTCGGCTTTTAGCTCGGCGTAAGTCACGTCCATTTTTTCGCGACTGAACGCGTCGATCTCTAAACCTTGAACGATCGCATAGTCGCCGTCTTTGCAGGTACATGGGTAAGAGTAGATCACGCCGGGTTCGATACCGTAGCTGCCATCACTTGGAACGGCCATCGAAACCCAGTCACCTTGATCGGTGCCCATAACCCAAGTGCGAATGTGATCGATCGCAGCGTTGGCAGCTGAAGCTGCACTGGACGCGCCGCGAGCTTCGATGATTGCAGCGCCGCGTTTTTGCACGCACGGAATGAAGGTGTCTTTGTACCAGTCGTCGGCTACCAAGTCAGTTGCAGTCTTGTCGCCAATTTTGACGTCGCTGATGTCAGGGTACTGAGTTGCTGAGTGATTGCCCCAGATGGTCATGTTGGTGATCTGGTTGGATGGCGTTCCAGTTTGTGTCGCCAGTTGGCTGATGGCTCGGTTGTGGTCTAGTCGAGTCATCGCATGGATGTTGCGAGGGTCAATTTTGGGTGCATTGGCGGCGGTGATCAATGCGTTGGTGTTGGCGGGATTGCCAACCACCAAAACCTTGATGTTGGGATTGGCGTTTTCATTAATCGCTTTGCCCTGGGCGGAAAAGATTTTTGAATTCGCCGTCAACAAGTCTTTTCGCTCCATGCCTTTTTTGCGAGGCATTGCGCCGACTAGTAATGCGTAGTCAGCGTCTTTGAAGCCAACGTTTGCATCGTCAGTAATCACGATATCTGCCAGCAAAGGGAAGGCACAGTCTTCTAGCTCCATCGCCACACCCTTGAGGGCGTCTAGCGCTGGAGTGATTTCCAGTAACTGCAAGATCACGGGTTGGTCAGGACCAAGCATGGCCCCCGATGCGATGCGGAACAGTAGTCCGTAGCTAATGTTACCTGCGGCTCCTGTGACGGTAACGCGAACCGGAGTTTTCATATTGTGTCCTTGAGATTTCAAAACGGTCGAGGGAATCAATTTTGGTCAAAAACAAAAACGAATTGACCAAATGCAAAAAGGAAATATCCACCGTACAGCGGTTTTATTCAAGCCTTAATCGCCGCAGCTTCCTTGGTTTATCAACTTAACGGTTTCTAGTCGGCTTCATGGGCGACTTAGAGCGAATTGGAAGCGCCCGTCGGAAAGGTCGGTGCGTTGTTCGGCGGTCGTTTCTAGCAACAAAATCAGTCGTCGAGGCCGTCATTCGATTCCGGTTAAGTCCATTTTTTCTGGCAGGTTTTTAAGAATCGATTCGGACGGCCGAGGCTGTTGTCGGCCAAAAATCCGATAGTAGGCATACATGAAAACCAAGCAAACGGCAATGATTCCAATCCCCCAGCTAAGCAGACGGTGAAACAGCAGCGAAGTGGCAATGATTTCGAAATCACGCGTGATGATCAAAGGGCTGATCGTTCCTGAGACGTTTGCTTGCTGATTGATTTCGGCATCGTATTTCCAAATCCGAAAGAACGTGCCGTCAACGGAAATCGCATTACCTTGGATATCTTTGGCGTTCAGTCCCTCGGGAAGGTTGATGGCACATACAGTCACGGGGAACCGTTTGTAGACGGCTTTTACGGGTCCATCGTCGGTGTCTTCGCTAAGCACGATCGACTGGTTTAAATCGGGGAACAGTATTAGCTGATAATAATGATCAATGCCAAACCGTTGACGTTTGTCGGAATCGGTGACGTTCACTTTCGTGCAGTCGCGGCAGCGAGCGGTCATCGTGACTCGAGCACCGATATTGTCAGTAGACTTTGCGATAACGGACTTAATTGGCACCGCCGGCGATTGAGCCGTTGAGGAGTCTGTTTTGGTGGCAATGGCAGATAGCATTTGAAAAAACACCTCGCTATCCTGAGTGCCAAGCGGTTTGCCATTGCGAGACCTTATTTTGTCCAACTGTGCAACATCAAATCCATTCGCGGCCAAAGCAACCATCCGTTTGTCGGCGATCATTTCAGTAGCGGGGTACCAAGCTAGTCGGTCGGCGATAAACACGAGCGTTGATTGGCCAGAAGATTCAAGCGTCGCTGGTTCATCGATCAAGGCGCGGCAGTAAAGTAGGCCTGTTACTTGGATTGGAGTATTGATCTCGGATTGCTGTGGCAACTGGTTGGGCACAGTTCGAGTTAGGATCGTGCAAGAAATTGAGTTGCCTGATGAGTCAGTTGCCTGGGCACTGCAGCGATAAAGATGTTGGATGGAATCGGACGTTTTGGGAGCGTCAACGATGGTGACGCGTTCGATTTTCTTTAGATTGGCTGAAAACCGAAACAGCCAGAAACGATAGTCGATCGTTTTGTCACGGGCTTCGGATAAGCTAACATTGCGGCTGTACGTAGCAAACCGATCTAAGGATGTTGGCGACGCTTGGCGAAGACGATACAGCATCGAGACGGCAGTTTCGGATTGGGGGTTAAGCGGTAGACCGTCTTTCGTGTTAAAGGACATGCTGGCTGACATGCCGGAGAGTTCGCGCGGGGCATTGTCCTGGGCCTGCCTCGCAATCGCCGGTGCGGTGATTGTTGTTGTGAAATAAAACGCTGCGAATAAGAACAGCGACGACTGGCATAGAATTGAAGGATGTCGATGTTGCAAATTAAGAGATGTCATCGCTATGCTCCGAGATCGCTTGGATCTGCTCTAGATCAGTTTTGATCGACGGATCGTTTTTCAAATCACCTAAAAACACGTTCAGTTCTTCTTGTGATTTTTTACTCGGCAAACGTTTTCGACTGACAGTTTTTCGAACCGCGTACCACACAATGCCCACGGCCAGCAGTGGGACTAGGGCCAAGAACCCAGCCATTAGCTTGGGGCTGAGTTTCCATTTCAACACCGGGTGTTCTGAAACAGGTGGCTTTAACCCAAAGCTGTCGGCTAGAATTAAGGGGCTGTATTGGACCGACTTGTCAGATGCTCGATAGCTGCGGTTCTTGAAAAAGACGCCGTTGATTGTCGCCATCCATTGGTAGTCAGCCAGTTCGCTACGAGTGCGTGGCAGTTCCGCCGGTGGGTGCAAACAGTATACGCAGTAAGGGCCAGCATCAGATTCTGATGGTTGTACCCATAGGATATAATAGGTTGTTTCACCCACGTCCGAATGCGTACCGGCAATCGAGCTATTGGGCTTAGCGCGGCGAGCTTCAATGTCGCGAACGAAACCGTTGATAGTAACTGCACGACCGCGGAATTCTCGTGGTTGTCCAATCAACTGAATTCGCTTCACAAAAGTCGGATCGCCGATTTCGGACAGATGAATACGATTCCAACAGCGTTTCCAAGCGACCGAATCGCCCGTCCATCCGATGGCAGTTTTGTCTTGGACCAAATTCAATGCGTCGTTGTCTAGGTGATGTTGCAAGTCGATAGCAGCCCGCTGCTGTGTCAGCGTGATATCTTCGCCTGTTCGCAGCGCACTCAAGGCTGGAGAGATTTTTTTCTGCCAAAATTCATTGGCTTCGAAATAGTCCTGCGAGACCTGTGATCGTTTCTCTGAAGCGTGTGGGATCGACGACATGCGGTCAAGGATTCGGTTGTTGAAGGCGTCTCTTTGTTTTCGCGCACGAGTGATCAACTCCTCGTGCGTTTGACTGACAGGTTGACGAAGAAGAACTTGACTGCCACGTAAAGCCTCCAACAATTCCATCCACTCAACTTGCTGTGTAGTTGTCAAGCTTTCAAAAAAAGAAGTCCAGAACTTTCCAGATTCCGCCGGTAAGCCAGTGTGCGAATTACTAGTTGTAGGCGGCAGGGACTCGTCGGCAAGTCGGATGGGCGGTGAACTGCGAGTTGTCAACGGCGTAGAAGCCAGTTCATTGGTTGCGTCGGATAGTGTATCAGCGGCCACACCACTGGAACTGTTCTTGGAAATTGGCGTCGTGCGGTCGTGTGGGTTTCGGTTTTCGTTGGTAACAGCGGGCTTTTCGAATCCCATCCAGGCCCAGTTCTCAGGTTTGCCAGCTTCGTTCATCGAGTAAATTACCATGATCAGCATTGCAACCAGTGTAAGCATTTTCATCTTCAACCCGCTATTGAAGGGGCTTGGCTGAAGGCTGCTTGGTCGATGGTCGTTGTGTGATTTTTCAGGCATCGGTTTGGATGAACCTAGTGGAATTTATGATTGCCGGCGAAGAGTAATCGATCGGTGGAAAGTAAGGAGATGTCCCACTCGTTTTCTATTGCGTCGATTTTACCTTTTTATGCGGCATTGCAAACGTAACGACTTAAAAATGTAGATCGATCACCACTTGCGTGATTGCTGACTTATAAAACTGAGCTACAATTGATACTAATCCAGTTTTTTTGGACTCGCCTAGAAATTTAGGTGACGTCACGGCTCGGGCAATGTGAAATGATAGGGGCGAAATGAGGCTCGTAGCAAAAATATTTCGACTAGCCACGATTTGTTTAGTAACTTTTTTAATCGTAACGCATAGTCTATTTGCGGATGAACCGGCTGCTCGCTTTCTGAGTGCTCTGCGAGATAAGGGTTATTACGATATTGCCCTTGAGTATCTCGACAAAGCCAAAACGGACCCAAACGTCAGTAAACAATTCCGTGATCGGATCAAGTACGAAAAAGCGATCGTCTTGATTGATCAAGTAGGTCAATTAAGCCAACGGAAGGAAATTGATGCGCAGCTCGATATGGCTCAAGAATTTCTTCGAGACTACGCTGCCAACAACAAATCGTTAGTTGAAACCTCTCGAACATTGGCGTTTCGCAGTCGTCTGTTGTCAATGCGGGCAGATGTTTTTCTGAAAGAAGCCACAGCACCCCAGTTGACGGAGGGTGAACGTAAAAAGCTGAGGGTCAAAGCACGGAGGTATTTGGAGGAGTCTCTTGAGACGGTTGAAAAAGCGTTAGCGTCATCAAAGCGTTTACTAGACCCTTCACCCAAAAACAAGGACGCGTTGAAAGTCAAAAAAGACGACCCGCAATCTCTTGTGCTGGTGAAAGAGATACGGAACATTTTCCGTGTCATGACAGTTCAGCGTCCTTTCAATGCCGAACAGATTGCCAGTACGTTTCCGAAACGATCGTCTGAACGCAAGAAATTGTTGACCGATGCCGCTGACTTGTACAAACGAATCAGCGAAGGAAGCTACGCCGATACGATTCCTGGTGTGCGAGCGTGTTTGCGTGCGGGCCTGTGCTACCAGCAACTTGGTAACGACGAAGAAGCGTTGGACTTTTTCAATCAAGTGATTTCACGTGAACGTCTGCCAGCTATTGAATCGTTGCAGAAAAAGGCCTTTGCGGCAGCCGGGGATAGCTGGCAAAGAATCAAGCCGTACCCCGCTCACACGGTTATCGCACAGCTCGAACCTGTCGTTGATGAACTCTCACGATCTGAAAGTCGAGATCCAGCGTGGTTGCGAGTTAAACTAGAGCTGGGGATCGCGAAGTATAGGCTGTCCAAGTCCGTTAAGAAATCCGAAGGAAATTCCAAGGCAAAGAAAATTGTACGAGAGGCTGGTCGGCTAGTGCGCGATGTGACACGAGTGAAGAATCCGCATCGTGAACGCGCTCGAACACTCTTGGAAAAATGGAATTTACCGCTGATCGAACCAGTGGAGCTAAACGAAAAGGACGATCAAAGTGCAACGTCGTTTGCAGACGCATTTGAGACCGGCAATGACGCGATTTCGAACATCGAGTTGTTGTATGGCGAGTGGGTTCGGGCTCGAGAAGCGGCAAAAAGCGCGTCGAAGGATAAACAAGCCGAGTTGACCACGGCGGCGAAGGAATTAGAAGTCAGATTGCGAAAGGACGCCGACAGTACGATTTCGATATGGGCTCGCGCACTTTCACTAGCCAATTCTGACACGTCAGCGGATAAAATCAATTTGTGTCGGTTCTATCAGTGCTTTTGTTACTATGTGACCGAGCGCCATCTAGAAGTTTCCGTGATGGGGCAATACTTGTTAGACCGGCATCCCGGCGATGCTGGGACGAAGCCCGCTGTTGGTTTGCTCCTTAAAAGTCGTGCCAACGCTTATGCAGAATCTCCAAAAGACGACAATCAAATAGAACTTCAGGAGTTGAAGTCCACTGCGTTGGAGATCGCTAGACGCTGGCCAGGTTCGGCTGAATCGGGAAACGCGATCAGCGAGTTGATTCAAATCGCGTTCCGCGAAGGCAATACTTCTCAAGCAGTGGAACTGATGGGACGGCTTCCGGATGACAACCCTCAGCGACCGGTGTTATCGGCAATGATGGGGCAGCGACTCTGGGCCAACTATCAAAGTGATTTGAGAAAGCCGGAACTAGCTGTTAATACCAACGAAATGCAGAAAAAGTTGACTGAGGCGATTCGCTTCCTGAGGGTCGGCGAGTCGTTGACCAAACGGGATGCAGTTAGCTTTTCCGATGCGGTGACTGGGTTGAATCTAATTGATGCAATGCTTGAGATGAATCAACCCAAGAAGGCTTTGAAGCTACTTGAATCATCGCCGCTGTCTCCCACACAAGTGATTAAATCAAGAAGTCCTGCGGTGTTCGAGAACCCTAAGGCGGGGCGTTATAAACGCGATGCCTACAGCGTGATCATTAAGACTTACCTTGCAAAATTGGAAACCGCAAAAAATCAGCAGGTTTGGATTGATAAATCCAATGGCGTGATTGAGTTGATGCGGCAGGAAGTGAAGGCCAGCGGAAGTTCGGAAGCAAAACGTCAGTTGACTGCGATTTACTACTTGATTTCAGTGCAACTAAATAAGCGGTTTGAAAAATCTAGTAACCCTCAGCGGAGAATTCAGTTAGCCAGCGCGTTAGCGGACTTCATGGACGGAATTGAAGAAAACTCTACCAATGGTCGCGTGCTATTGAATTTGGGGTCCAGATTGTTATCGATGGCTAGTTCTTTGTCTCAAGATGGAATGCATGACAAGGGGAAGGGCTTCTTTCTAAAGGCATCGAAGGCATTAAGTAAAGCGGAAGCATTAGGGTTTGACGGTGATCGGCAAGAGGCCGCATTGAATCTAGAATTGCAGCGGCAACGAGCTTTGGCCCAGCGCGGGGCAGGGCAATATGAAAAAGCGATTGCAAGCTTTACAGCGATGTTGAAAAACTCAAAGTCTCTGCCGATGCAGATTGATGCCGCAGCAACGTTACAGCGTTGGGGTAAGGAACGGCAATTGTCTTCGCAACTGGCGCAGGCTGTAAATGGTACCGGGCGATTCAATGACTCAAAAACCAATCGGCCAACCAATGCGATTTGGGGCTGGGCTAAAATTATGCGACTAACGCAAGGCAATAAAGCGAAGTTTCGCGAGCAGTATTTCACGGCCGCTTATGGGATTGCGGAGGCAATTTACGAGCAAGGCAAGGCAAAAGGAGTCGATGCGAAGCAAAAAGCGCTGGCGCGTATTAAAAGTGAACGAACTAAGACACCTGACTTTTTGGGAGCAAAGGTCTGGGCAGATAAGTTCACTGCCTTGGAAAATAGAATTAAAAAGGGGGGGTAGCTAGTACCTGCCAACTATCCGTTTCAGTGATGATGCGTAATGCTCAGCAAGTTGAGCTTTTATGGCGCTCCGTTGTTGTGCCATGTTTTTAAATACAAATATATCTTTCTCACACTCAACATGAATAAATTACCAAAGCTATTGACTGTCTGTTTTTCGTTTTACATTGCTCAGGCAGTAGCTCCATCGATCGCTCAAGATGCGGTCTACATAAACAAAGTTGGCGGCGGCACAACACGAGTTACGGGTAAGATATCGCGAGTGACTCCAGAGGCGGTAACTATCGATGACAGGGAAATTGCAGCTAGTGAGATCCGGCGGATTTCTGTCGGTAAGGAGCCTGCAGCGATCAATCGGCTACGAGAGGAAATGTTTGGAGGTCAGTATGCAGAGTGCTTGGCAGGGATTGAGAAGTTGAATGCCATCCCCGACGTACCGCTTTTGAAACAAGAAGTTGATTTCATGAAAGCCTATTCTTCTGCACGATTGTCCCTCACACAGGGAGTGATTACACCAGAAGCAGCAGGTAAAGCTGTTCGCGAATTTTTAGCCAGCGCCCCGAACAGCCTTCACGCTTACTCAGCTATCGAACAGTATGGGCGCTTGATCTATTCTATCGGCAAACCAGAGTTGGCGGCGAAAGAGTTTGAAAAGCTCCGGGACGTTAAGTGGGAACAATATCGGATGCGTGGTCGGTTTCTGCATGGGCGGATGATGTCAGTGCTAGGCCAAACCGAAAAAGCAAAAGCCGATTTTGAAAAAATCTTGCAACAGAGTTCAACCAGCGCCGAGTCAGACAATTACAAGCTTCTTGCTCGCTGCGAACAGGCTCGGTTGTCTGGCATCACTGGTAATTCTGCTGCGGCGCTGAAAGAGCTTAATAAGCTAATTAAGAATGAAAGCGACGAAAACGCAGAGTTGTTTGCGCACATATACAACGCCATTGGGGCAATTCATGAAAAATCTCGAAATCTCAAAGAAGCTCGCGATGCTTACTTGCATACTCATCTGCTGTTCGGCAGCGTTGAAGATCCAGCTGCTGAAGCGTTATCGAGGCTGAGCGAAATTTTCGTTAGCTTAGAAGATTCGAAACGAGCTAACGAAGTGCGGCGTGAATTGCGAAGCAAGTACCGCAACTCTTACTGGGGGCGTAAGATAGGGAGCTAATCCTCGTCGGTGTTCAGGGCAGCACCATCATGGTCGTTGGAACGTGCGATGGTATGATCTTCAGCTGGCTACGGTCATTTGTGGGCAAGAAAACACAATGAGTGGCGAGAAGTTCCTTTCAGCTAGTGACAATTCTAGGCTGGGCTTTATGATTAAGTTGCTCCAATTGACGTCATTTGTCAGAGACCACTTCAATTTTTTAACCGAAAACAATTTTACATCGCCAGAAATAGAAATATTTATGCGACTGTGGAGAAAAATTAGATGAATTTTGAATCAGGTTCAGTCACATCATTGCGAGGCTTGACTAGCTTTTGGCTCGTTATTGCAATGTTTGTTGGTATGTTTACGGTGGTGGCTCCGCAGTTTGACAACGCAGCGTTGGTGATGGCTCAGGAAGCGGGTGAAGCTGCAGCTGCTCCCGAGGCCCCCGCAGCAGGCGCAAACGTTGCAGAAAACGACGAATCTAAAAAGCCAGTCACCGCGTTGAGCTGGTTGATCGATGCGTTGGGGATCTATTTGGTCGTATTCCTGTTGATCTCCGTCGCACTCGTTTCGCTGATGATCATGAATTTTCTGGCTGTTCGACGATCAGTCGTATGCCCGCCAGATTTGATCGATGCCTTTCAAGTTCATCTGGACGAAAAGCAGTATCAAGAAGCCTACGAACTCGCTAAAGCAGATGAGTCGTTTTTGGGTAACGTACTTGCAGCTGGTTTGTCGAAGGTATCTAGTAGTTACAAGCACTCAGTCGCCGCCATGCAAGATGTTGGGGCGGAAGAGAATATGAAGCTCGACCACCGTGCGAGTTATTTGGCGTTGATTGGAACGTTGGCTCCGATGATCGGGTTGTTGGGTACGGTTGACGGTATGATTCGGTCGTTCTACACAATCGCGACTGCGGGTACTTCGCCTGACGCCAACAAATTAGCTGAAGGTATCTCAACCGCGTTGCTCACAACTTTGGTCGGTTTGTTAATCGCGATTCCAGCGATCGCCGCCTATAACATTTTCAAAAACATGATCCAGAAATTAGTGTTGGACGTTGGTATCACCAGCGACAACCTTATGGGACGCTTTGAAAAAGTTGGCACCAAATCCAGTACCAAAAAGTAAGCACTGATGAAGTTTAAAAAAGCTAAAACATCCGAGATTCTCGAAGGCGATCTCACTCCGATGATCGATATGACTTTTCAGTTGATCGCATTTTTTATGTTGCTGATTAACTTTTCGGAAATTGATCGGGCTGAGGATATTGCGTTGCCAGTGAGCGTATTGGCAATTCCTCCTTCGGCACCACCGGACTATCAAATCATCTTGAACCTAGAACCAGGCGGTAATGTGATTTTTTCCGGGAAACGGATTGAAATTGAATCCATTGATCGTGATTTAGCGCTTGAAGTGAAATCTGCCGCTCGCGAAGGAGTCTATCAGCCTGGTAATATTTCGGTCGTAATTCGTGCTCATGAAGACACACCGACAGGGACAGTGCAAAAGTTGATTTCAGTCTGCCAGAGCGAGAAACTTGAGAGTTTCGCGCTGCGTGTTTTAAACAAGGTGAATTGATTGTGCGTTTAGAAGTCACTGAAGCTGAAGAAATCAAAATGAACATGACGTCGATGATCGACATCGTGTTTCAATTGCTTGTGTTTTTCGTAATGACCTTCAACCCGGTTGAATACGAAGGGGATTTTACTGTTAGAATGCCACTGAGTTCCGACCAGCCAACAGACGATATAATTGAGGATATCCCGGACGTCATCAGCGTTAGGCTTTCCGCAAGCGCGGACGGGACGTTGTCAAACATCACTGTTGACGACGTTCCGGTTGATCAAGGCGACCTTTATGGCGGTTTAACAAAAGTCATTGAATCGCGTCTGGCGGCGGAAGGGAATCCAGACAGTACGACTGAAACAGAAGTCGATTTTGATATCGCTCCTACTCTAAAATACTCCTTTACCGTGGCCGCAATCGAAGCTGTCTCTGGCAAGAAGGAAGGCGATGTTGTGACAAAATTGATCAGCAAGATCAAATTCAAGGACAACTCTCAGTAATTAAGTTACGGCTTCTGACCGTTGGCACATTTTTGTAATCGAGCCTGAATGTTTTTCAGGATCTGCTGTTCTAGCAGTACGTCGCGACCCAGTGGGATCCAGCCTCGGTTGTTTTGCGTTAGCTGCGGAAGTCTTTGATCGATATCTAGAGAGCTATCGTGTCTAAAAATTGTGCCTGTGACACCGGCACCGACTGGTTGTTCCAGATCTTCGAGTTCTTTAAAAACCTGTAGGTCAACCAGATAGTGATCACCTGTTGGCACGACTCGAACTTTTGCGAATCTGCGAACCGTCTGGAGAGTTGCATGGAGCCGTTCGAATCCGATCAACGAGTCACGACGCCAAGGCTCCAGCAGTGTGCTACCGATTTTGGGGTGCGTTTCAATCCGGCCTTCGGACAAAATGCCGTCATGCATCCGAATTCGCTCTTCGCGGAAAATACGAAAGTAGTTGTCCAATTCGTCGCTGATTTGTTCCATCACTAGCCAGCGATCTAACATAGGCACCGCAAGCGGGTTGGCGACTTCAGCTGCTGGGATTGGTTGGTTTTCTAAACCCGAAAAAGACCGAAACGCTTGGCAACCAGTGCAGCTTAGGACTACAAAAGCCAGTAGAAAGGGTAAGTAGGGTTTTGAAAAAAATGGCATTTAAGTTAGCCGTGCATGAAGCGAATTTGACGAGCCGCAGTTTGAAAGGATGCCAACGCCGATTCAAGCCCAGAATTGCTAGCAACGATGCTTGGTGGGAGTCCCCAGCCAGTCTTCAACGCATCAATTTGCAGCGACGCAAAGGATGATCAGTCCGCCAACGTCGTCTTTTGCTCTACAAAAAGTAGCGTTTCCCTAGGTCGGCTTTCTAGGAACGCTAGGCGATGAATCAACGGTCGGTGTTTTAAACTATTTACTTTTTTCGTAGTTATGCTTTTAGGCTAATCCCTTCGAAGTAAACTCGCTAAACCTCTTAACGGCAAGCCGGAACGCGTCGGCGAGCATCACCGTGGGATGGGCACTCTTACTCTTGCCCGTCTACACCAGAGTTTTTTTGGAAAGCTCTTGCCGTCGTTGCAGAAATTTGGAATCAAGATGGCTGCTGAGGGTACCTTCTCTCCGTACCAGTTCAGTCACCAGAAAGACAGTGAAACGATTTTCGCATCGGTCGAATTTACATGCATCGCAAATTAAACAAAAAGGGTTTCTACCGAATCGATAGAAACCCTTTTATGGATTTTGTAAAAAGAAATAGCGACGTAGTGGATCCACTACTTAGCGGCTTTGGCTTTTCCTTCGCGCTGCCACTTCGATAGATCAGACATCGTAGGCATTGTGCCTTCTTTGACCGATTCCGCGAAACGCTTGAACGCATTCGTACGGGCTTCAGTGGCTCTCGCATAGTTCATGGCGACTTCGACGCCCTTGTCGGCATAGTTGGCAGCAGCATCTTTATCTTCGGCCATCCACTGAATAATGCTTAGGTAAGCAAAATGGTTTGGGCCAATCCTCTTGCCACCATCGTCGACGTATTCCGAATACTTGGTGGCGATGGCTTTGACTAATTCCATTGAGTACTTATCTGCCCCATTTGTTGCAACCTTCCTAGCCGTGGTTGTAAGGAAAGAAGTTTTAGATTGGCTGTTTGGCATTTCCATAAGGCCTGTTGCTACGGCCGACCAATCTTGGCGGCGCATTAGCAAACCAAGTTTCATCTCGGGGATCTGATAGTAGCCGGAATCAAGTGTTTCAAGTTCCTTGAGTTTCGCTGCCATCGCGTCTGGGGTCCCTGCTTTGAGAAATTGACTGTAAAGGGCTTCGGCTTTGCCCTGGTTGTCATGAGCGGCTTTGATTATTGCAGCAGCTTTCGTGGCACCTTCATCTCCCGATAGGACCATTTCGATTAAAGAATCGGTCAGCCGCGATGCATCGGTGCCCAGCAGTAGTTTTCCATTTCTAATAACGAATGCATGGGGAATCGATTCGACTCCCGCCGCTGTCAGATATTCGGTTTCGAAAGACGATCCCTCGACGGCGAGTGCAACGGGATAGGACATGCCTTCACCCCGTTCTTCGACGAATTTTTTCACCAAGTCCTTGTCGTTTTCCCAACTCATACCATGGACACGCAAGCCTTTGTCGTAGTATTTTTTATGGAGTTCGTTCACGTGTGGAATCAACCCAATACAAGGAGGACACCATGTGGCCCAGCACTCAAATATGTAGACTTTTCCAGGTTCAAAAGCGGTCGGTCCTTCTCCTTGGATCCAGTCAGCAGCCTTGATCGCGGAAAGGCTGACTTCAGAACCCGGTACAAGCGCGGGTTTGGTTTCAGTTTCTTGGGCGGCAGATGTCGAAACCAACAACGCGGCGGCGACAAAAAATGTTAGCCCGCCTAGTAGGCGTCCAATCGCATTTCTGTGCAATCGGAAGGGCGTGAAATTCGATCGAAAACCGGAGAGGTTGAGATTGCGGCTAACTGTCATGGTCATTTGTCCAATGGGTTGAGTTGAAATTGCAAAATGCGACTTTTTTAAGGTATTTTGAAACCATACGATTATACCCCATCATCGGTGAATCTTTCCACTCCTCATCAAAGAATCGCAAGTTAGGCTATTCTTCGTAAGCTGGACAACATTTCTGATACGTTGTAGCAAGTACTTAGTGGCGTTTTCTACTTTTGTGTAAATGCGCTGGATTTCTATTTTTGAGCAGCATATTGTCGGCCAAGATAATTGATCGGTATACGGTCGAGCGATAACTTGCCGTATGCAGCAATGAAACTCTGAGCAAAGAAGT
The DNA here is from genome assembly GCA_964530985.1 of uncultured Pirellulaceae bacterium. Lineage (GTDB taxonomy): Bacteria > Planctomycetota > Planctomycetia > Pirellulales > Pirellulaceae > Mariniblastus. The sequence continues at coordinate 28,639 of CAZHCH010000037.1, forward strand.
CTTTATCTGAGTCGCCGACACTTTGCGGCAACCCATAGAAGTTAAAGTCAAGCAATAGTGATTGGGCTACGCGCGTCGTGAATATCTATTTTAAAATTTTGCGAACCTGTGGAAGAGCATTTCGTCTATTACAGCAACCTACGAATTCCCAAACGCTTTAAACGACGAACAAAAAGTAACATTATCCAATGATTGCTCGACGACCAATACAACAACCCGAACGTTTGGAACAGCCCGGCCTGCCGCCGGAGACTCCTCCGATCGCTCCGCGTATGTTGTGATACCGCGTCGAGGTCCTTCTTTTGAATCATCAAGAAGACTCGATGTCGCGACGTGCGGCATCGGGTCTTTTTTCTTTGGTCGGCCACCAAGTCTAGGCTCGATGCCGCGGTGAAGGCAATCCAACCGCAGAAGTGGCGACTCACTCACTATCCGGCTTTAGCTGGAGTTCCGCTTAAAGGTGGCTACGAACAATTTGCGGCCCATTCGTCTAGTGGCAGGACGCGAGGTTTTCAGTCTCGAAACGTGAGTTCGATTCTCACATGGGCTACTTTGGTTTACGCCGCAAACTTCGGAAGTGACCGCAGTTTGTGTATGGTTTTATCCGATTTGATTTTTTCGATAACTTCTTCGACGCGTTTGATTCGCTGCTTATCTTTATCTGACGGATTGGGCTTTGCTTTGTTGGAGCAGTAAAACAACCGCGCCATGGTGGAAGAAATTGGAAATGCAGAGGCGCGGAGAACGCAGAGAAGTTGTTCCATGAGGAACTCTGCGTCCTCTGCGACTCTGCGTTTTTACCTTTAAATCCTAGAAGAGCCGCATTCAATCAAACGCTAAGCAAGCT
>CAZHCH010000038.1:0-29395 GCA_964530985.1 uncultured Pirellulaceae bacterium
CGCCGACACATGGATTTTCAATCCATTGCTCTACCAACTGAGCTACCCGACCATTAATTATTGTGTTTCTCGATCAATTCGATGAACTGCTACATCAGCACATCATAGTTGTGCTGAACCGTCATCGTCTCAATTGAGAGGCAGAATTTAGCCGATTCAAGGAATATCTGTCAATCGGCGTTCCGCCGAATCTACTGAAGTTTCTCTTTTTGGTTTTAGTGAAGCAAAAACTCAATTTGTTTATTGCATTTTTTGACGAAGTGGCCCGTTAAAATTAGCGTACACTATTACTATATCGGTATGGAATGCCTAACAACGAACGTGAAAGACTGCAATGGAAATGATTAGTTCTCAGGAAAAACTAGTTAACGAGTGCATCTTCGGCTGGAAGGTGACAACGACGTTAGTTCGTTGGTTGCCCGTTGTATTGTTCCCGGTTGTACTCTTTACAGTCCTGATATGTCCCGATTTCGCCCGAGCTCAAACAAAATATTCGCCAGAGCACCCTGAGGTTAAGGCAATAGCTGACCGAGCGGTTGCGTTTTTGGAACAATCTAAAGGGAAACCCGGTTACAACGCGATTGCAGCTTTGGCAATTGTTGAGCACTCCAAACGTTACAACAAAAAGGTGCCAGAGGGGAATAAACGCGTTGACGATACGGTGGAGCATATCCGTAATCAATGTTCCGGCGGACAGGCGTTTCTTAGGGAAAAAGAAATTTATTATCCGGCCGTCGCACTGATTCTTTTAGCGGAAGTTGACGCTGAGCGAAATCGCGATCAGATCCTTCACCTACTGGATGTGCTCAAAAAACGTCAGAACAAGCTAGGCGGTTATAATTACTTAGGCAAAGGTAGCAATGGCACCACTGATTGCTCCCAAACGCAGTTTGCTGGACTAGCAATGTGGGTTGCCAAGTCACATGGATTTGATGTTGATATCCCCATGGCCAAAAATACGCTCACGTGGTTTTGCAAAGCTGCGAGGAATGGGCAGTGGTCGTATATGCACCGCCCAAATTTCGCAGCCTCCCGACGTCCAACGCTATCGATGCAGGCCGCTGGTATTAGCTCGGTTTACCTGTTGGCTGATATGTTGCAGCTAAACCCTCGAGTTTTGAACCAGAGTGCTACGGCGGCGACGACAGCAGAATTGGGGCTACCAAAAACGGTTGGAATTTACGTGCCTCCCGCTGAAAAACAAGCTGTAAGTCTTCGAAGGTCTAGCGGGCCACTAACGACTTTTGACAAAACGCTACTTGGGTCTACTCTTGGAGCCGGAAATAAAAGCTTCGAGAACGTCTTCACCTACGAGTTCCCACCATGGAATTACTATTATTTGTACGCGCTCGAGCGATACTGCTACTTTCGGCAACAAGCTGAAGGCCATCTTGGTAATGGGAATTTCAAAAGATGGTACGATGGCGGAGTAAAGTTTCTTATCTCAAAGCAGTTGCACGATGGAAGCTTCAAGCCAAAAACTCAAACTTATAAAATTTCTGCAACTGCATTCGCGGTTCTGTTTTTGGTTAGAAGTAGCGAAATTATCAGTTTACCACCGGCCGAAGGCGAAATGAAAGGCGGAGAAGGGTTTGGGCCAGGAGTTTTGTCACGAACCGATGGCGCACAGATCGTTGGCTCTGAGGCGGAGCAGAATTTGAGTCAGATGATTGCTCTGCTCAAAAACAATGAGAAATTGAGTTCTAAGCAGTTGGCACAAATCAATGAATCGCTCAAAAAGCAAATCGTAGAATTCCGTAATGAAGACGATAAGTCCAGAGCCAAAGTGCAGGCCTTCCTCCGTTCGATGGTTGGTGCGAAAAATTATTATCGACGACTGATTGCGGTTCGTTTCCTTGCTGGCGAACAGGACATGGACAACGTTCCAGGCCTAATCTACGCCGTTTCGGATCCAGATTTCCGCATTGCTTTCGAGGCCCATCAAGGTCTGAGGTTAATTAGTCGAAAAATCGACTCACTGAAACTTTCAGAAACGACAATCAAAAATGCGCGTCGCGATCCCGGTCTGCTCAAGAAAAATTCACCGCAGATCGTGAGTCACATGAGATCCGAATTCACCACGATGGAGAAACGCTGGTCGGAATGGTTCTTGAAAATCAGGCCCAATGCTGAACTGTTTAAGCAAGCGAAACCTGAAATTGGAGGAGTGGCACCGTGAATATCTCCACTGAATCCATCGGACATAAATCAAAATTTAGCGTCGACATTAAGTCATCAACGAGTGATCACGTGAAGCTAATTCCAAGTAATGACAGCCTGTAACATGGCCAATTAGGCAAACTGAGTACAATCCAATAAACAAAAGCGACTTTATGAATACAGAATCTTCGCTACAGCAAAAACCAAAATTTAACGTCGAGACCAAGTCGTCGACCTATGATCGTGTGAATGCGATCTTGGTAGCAAGTTTAGTGATGTTTGGATTTTTGTTTACTGCTCTGTTTTTAATCTGGGTAACCTCCGTTGTTGATTTTTCGCAACGTACGGTAGGCCCGGCCGTAAAAGTTGGTGAGGAAATTGGAGAAGAAAAGCCGAAAGGTGAGGCCGATGATGCAGAAGACCCTGGTGTTGAGGAATATCCAGAAGTCGACACACCGCAACTAGCCAATGCCTTGGAAGCAGTTTCCAATTCTGTATCTTCGGTTCAGGGTGCTTTAGAAAAGCGTAGTGGCAGCGCACAGCAGATGGGCAAAGGGAGCGGATTTGGTTCGCGCGACGGTGGTGGAGGCGGTGGCGACGGCATACCCGAGTACAAACGCTGGATCATCAACTTTAGTGCGGCTGATCCGGAAACTTATGCCCAGCAGCTAAGCTTCTTTTCGATTGATATTGGTGTGGTTTCTGAAACTAGGCAGTCGATCAAACGTTTAGTTGACCCTGCCAGAGCCAAAAGAGTCATCAATTCAAATCGTAAAACGGAGGCCAAAAACCTCTACTTTGTCCACAAGAAACAACGTTTTTTGGCTTGGGATCGCCTGTTGGCTAAAGGCTCGGGGATCGACACCAAGGCGTCTTTGACAGTCCAATTCTATCCAGAGAAAACTCGCCAAATAATACGCAACGTCGAGGCAGCCAAGCTAAGTGAGGTTGGAAAAGAGCTGGTGGATGTCAAAAACACCATCCTGAAGGTGGTTCCTGACGGCAGCAATTACAAATTTGAGGTAACTGGATTAATCTATCGTTAGAGCAGGAACCACCGCTAACAACGTACGGGGATGGGGTTTAAGATATTGCCTCGTGTCTTAGCAGGGTTTACTGGCCGCCAGAATTGGTTTCGGCCCACTTTTCATACAAAAAACAAAAATCTCAAACCGCCGCTACTCGTACAGCGGTCCTACTAAGGTAGAGATTAACATTACTTTTAGGCATCCAACTTTTAATTTGTTGAAGCATTAGGAAACAATGGAACAAGTATTCACAATCCTAGGGTACACGATTTACCTAGTCATGTTTTTAATCGCGCTGTGGGGCGCTTATTGTGTCGTCATGGTTTTTGCTCGCGTACGGCAGAAACAGTTTGCTAACGAAGAACAGCAATCGTTGTTCCTAGAAGCAGTCGAGCAACCGTTGAATGTTGGAGACTACGACGCGGCCGCAGCCGTCTGTGAAGGTGATCGCCGCGCGACTTGTCAGTTGGCTCAACTGGCCATTGACAATCGAAAGCTCAGTTACAAAAAAGTCCAACAGCTGGTCGGCGACCGCTTCCAGCGGGATGTCCTACAAGACTTGGAGTATCGGCTGAGCTGGGTTTATACAGTCATTAAGTCGGCGCCGATGATCGGGCTGCTAGGTACCGTATTGGGTATGATGGCTGCGTTTGCAAAGTTGGCTGACCCAAACGCTACCGTTGAAGTGTCGAAACTCGCCCAGGATATTCAGTTTGCTTTGATTACGACCGCTTGCGGATTGGCAATCGCGATTCCTTTAGTGCTTTGCACGGCCTATATCAACGTTGCGATTCGCAAAATGGAAGACTTGGTCCAGTACGGATTGAATCAGTTCTTGGAAGTTTTCAAAGAATCTCGCGTTCGATTTCCAAATAAATAGTTTCATTAATGGTGTCCCTTAAAATTTAACCAATACGGTAACCTGAGACCACTTTATGTTCGCTGATTCAGTCGACGCAATTGAACTACCTAAACGCAAGCGAAATGCGGACGATGGTGAATTGGATGTTACTCCGATGATCGACGTCACCTTTTTGTTGCTGGCGTTTTTTGTTGTGGTTTCGAAAATGGATCCGCAAGCCAATGTACCGCTGCCGCCAGCCAGCTATGGCGTTTCAATTTCGGACAAAGAATGCGTCACGATCATTGTGACACTAGACGATTCCGGAGAAGAGCCCAATATTTTTCTGGGTACTGGAATGCAAAAAGAGGAACTGGTACCACCAGGTGAGGAAGATGACCAGGAACAATTCATCGCCGACTACGTTGAAAAGGAGTTAACTGATAATCCATCCAAAAATGCAGTGCTTATCAAAGCCGCTGGGGATTGCAAAACCGGAATGGTGGAATTGGTCAAACGCGGTGTTGGTAAGTCTACCCTCGCTACTGCCGAAGACCGCAAGGTCTATGTCGGCATTGAAGAGGAGCAATAGGGGTAGTCATGGCCGATCAAGAAGAAAATCTAGATGAAAGCTCAGAACCACAAGAATCTGCCGCGAAGTTCGGTCTGAACGAGCCGACCGGTCAATTTCAAGACCTTAAGGCAAGGCTCGAGCGTGAGTCGGAACTTGCCAATGAGGAGGCAGCGAGTCTCCACGAAAATGAACCTGCCGCCGACGAAAGCGACAGTATCAAGTACAGGAACATGGGATGGAAGGGCATCGATGACGATGTCGACGATGGAGATGACGATGACCTCGGTTACACAGGAAGAACCAAAGAACCAATTCCAGAAGACGAATTGGACATGACTCCGATGGTTGACGTAACGTTTTTGTTACTGATTTTTTTCATGGTCACGGCCTCCTTTACTATCCAGAAATCACTTGAACAGGCCCACGCAAAGTCGGACGAACCGTCGCCTAACCCAACCGAAGAACTCGAAACACCTGATGATTACGTAGAGATATTGATCGATCAGACGAACACGTTTTACGTAACGTCGCGATCAGAAGACGAAGTTGAGTGCCCCAGTGATAGCGAAATGCGTTCGAAGGTTAAGGACGCTTTCGACAACGAAGGCGCCAGACGATTAGTAATCGTGGCTCACGTTGACTCACTGCACCGTAAAGTGGTCACCGCTTGGGACACTGGTACACTAAATAACGCCAGCGAAATCGAAATCCAAACGACTGAAGAAGACTACTGACACACGTTAGTCTTTGCTGGCTTGTAACTCCTCATCCCAATCACCCAATCCAATCATAATTTTAGGTTTCCCGGTTAGCTTTTTCGCCTAGGCCGCCTGAAACTAAGGAAACGAAACAAGAATGACACCGAGTCAGTTGTTAGCCCGAATCGAAGCGCTTGGCTCCATCGACGTTAAGTACGTGGAGAAGATTCGCAAACAGATCGAAGATCCCGACAAAGTCGTCAAATCGAAGGCGGTCGTTAAGTATCTATTGGGAAAAAACCAAGTTACCAAAGCTCAAGCCAAACAACTGCTTGCCCCGCCTACCGAAGACGAAATGGAAGTGGTTCAGCCAGCCGAAGACTTTGATTCCAGCGCTCTGATCGACACGGGCGACTTGCGGTCTCAACCGGCAGAACCGATCGACGAAGCAGTTGCTGAACCGATCGACGAAGCGGTTGCAGAGCCCATCATCGAAGCGATTGCCGAACCGATCGAAGTAAAAGCTACGATGGCCGACCAAGACCCTTTAGCGCCCGAGGTTATTGGACACGCTGACGAATTTAGCGATCAACCGGTTGATGATGAACCAGCTTATGATGACTTGACGGTTAGCGAAGTTCAGACTGAATCGCGGCGAGAATACGCAGCGATCGAGGCCTTTAAAGGGAAACGCGATCAACGTGATCAGTTCAAAACCAAGTGGCTGTTCATCGGCGCTACCATCTTGGGCTTGCTGGGCATTGGAATCTTCGTTCTTTGGATTGTCGTGTTCGGGCAAAACGCTGACGCCATGATCAAGGCTGCTAATGATGCTCACGATCGTGGTAACTGGGGCGATGCGACGAAAAAGTTCACCGACGCGATCGAAGCGTTTCCTGCGCACAAAGACGTTCCGGCGATGAAGGCTAGGCGAGTTCAGTCAGTTTTGCGAGGTAAGTTTCAATCGCGTGCTTATGGGGAAATGATCACGCAAGCATCGCTTTTACTGCCACCATTGGCAGAAGAAAAAGATACTCAACTCGAAATCATTCGTGATGACTTGTCCGTTATTTTGCCGCGAGGCTTAGACGAAATTTCTGCTAAAGCCGCGAAAGAAATGGTGGCGAATGCTAACAATGATGTTGCCAGCATGGAATCAGAATTAGCAACCATCTTGGAATACAAAAAAGTCATCGACAACCCTGTCTACATTCCTAAGTCACGACGAAGTAATCAAAGCCTTTCGGATGTTTTGTCGCGAATCGACAATAATATTAATTTAATCAGCGGATTGATTGCTAAAGAAAAAGACTACAAAAGCGCATTGGTCAAAATCGAAGACTTACGAACGCAAAATAAAACAGACGAAGCATTCAACGACTACCGCGTTTTGACTCGAAACCATCCAGAGTTGGCATCACGAAAGCCACTTGTCGACCTGATGCTGAGTATTAGCAAGAAAGAAAGTGAACTCGTCCAACCGATTCAAATCGATTTGAAGCCGAAGACTACTTGGCGACCGAGCGTCGTTAGTCAGTCAGTTGTGCTTTCGGCAACCTTGGGCGATCCCATCGCATCATTGGAGGAGGAGGTAGTTCCGGTTGTTGTTGATGGTGCGGCCTTCGGGTTTAATGCTGGCAATGGTTCGCTAGTTTGGCGTCATTTTGTCGGACAACAGACGACCATGCCGCCAGTTACTCTGGATGCCGAACGCACTTTGATCGTGAATCAAAAAGATCACGACTTGATTTGTGTCCAAACGCAAACTGGCGAATTGGTTTGGCGGCAAGAGTTTGGTGAAGCAATTCGCGCCCCCGCTATTGGTCCAGATTCCAAGTTTTTGGTCGTGTCGACTGAATCTGGTAAAGTCATCCAACTTGACGCTGCAACTGGCGAAGTTCAATTGGCAACTCAACTGCCGCAGTCAACGGGCCCCAGTGCTCTGCCTAGCACCCGTGACCCAATTGTCTATCAAGTTGGAAAGTACTCGAACTTATACGTATTGAACCAGCAAGATTATTCTTGCGTGGAGGTCTATTCGCTTGGGCACTACAAAGATGCTGTTGTTGCGCCTCCAATCCAATGGGCAGGCTACATATTAGTCGCCGTTAACGGCGGTAGTTCTTGTGACCTGCATGTGTTTAAACCCCAGAAAAACGGCAGCGACTTAATTCGAATCCAGTTAATCCAACAAGCGTTGGAATCCCCGATGTCGTCCCCGTTTATTAATGCAGGAAACATTCGGTTGATGGTTGGTGAGAACGGAGGCATCAACATGCTATCGATTGATCCTACCGACGATTTTGAACCGATCGCGGCAGATATCAATGTCGGTGTTGGCAGCTCAGACGGTACTCGTCCGTTTGTATCTGCTGCGGGGAGTAATGTATGGATCGCGGCCAACGGAATTGAACGCGCTCGAATCTCTCGTAGCCAAGGGACGATCGAAAGAGGAAGTGAAAAATCAAACGTAATCCAAGACGGAGATCAATTTTTGATGGCCGCTCAAAAACTGGATGATTACGTGTTTCATGTTCACCGACGTCAAAAATCGGGAATGCTGACAGCGGCCTTAGCTAATGAGAAAGACTTGGAAATTGTTTGGCAAACAAACTTTAGCGGCGAAGTGGCGGGCGAGTTGGCTGTGATCGATGATGTTTTGACGGCCGTTTCGAATCAAGGTGACGTTTTCCGTTTAGATGCCAAAGCGATATCTACCGGAAACGCTGTCCCCAAAACTTATGCTAGTAAGTTCAGGGGCGACCTGAAATTCAACGACGTTGTTCAGTTCGGCCAGTCTTTGGCGGCAGTTGGACCGATCGGAGAGCGAGCGATCACAAAATCTATCACCAGTAATGAAGATGAGGTCCTTGATGCGGATTTAATGTTCTTCGATGGAGAAGATTCAAAACTGATGAGGTTGACTACGCCAGCGAATGTACCAGCATGTCGCCCGTTGCAGCTTGACACAGATTTGATTATCGCGTCGTCGACTGGATACGTTGCGCGCATTAATCCGAAAAACAACCGCATGGTCGGCACTCCTTTCCAGCCTGCGATCAGTCCCGACTCAACGATTAATTGGTTGCCACCGATCGAACTTGGTTCCGACCTGCTAGCGATCGCAATTGGCGAATCAGCAGGTGAATCTAATAAACTGTTCGTGCTTTCGGCGGAAAACAAACGAACGATTTCGAAATTATCTGAGTTTGAGTCGGACGTACCGTTTAAAGGTGAATTGAATCTCTTCGGCGATTCAATACTGGCTGTACTGGGAGGGGATCAAGTTGACACGTTGGCAACGTTCGCTGGTCAGCCGCTGAATAAAACAGGCGAAGTAGAGCTGGCTGGTGCTGTGGTCGCGGGGCCTTGGATGGTGGGAGAAGATTTACTGGTAAAGCTCGACAATGACAAGCTATACATGTTTGCTAAGGATTTGACCCGTAAATGGGTTCAAGACTCACCGAACATACAGTTCGCGGGCGCTCCAAAAATAGCCGATGGCAAACTAATGCTATGTCTCAAATCTGGGAAAGTTGATTTTGTCAATCCAGCCACTGGCGAGCGTAATGGCGGATTTGATTTACAACAGCCAATTGTCAGTCATCCAGTTACGATTGGCAACGAAATGTATTTCAGCGGTGCCGACGGGACTGTACATGTTCTTGATCGGTCGCAGTTGCCTGACTGACCGATTCGCCCATGTAGAGTAGTTAGATGCAAATCACAACTGAATGTGATGTTTATGTATCTTCAACAATCACTTTTAAATCGATTTTTAGCATGTCCAAACTGTTGTTCCAATCGAATGCGATCCTTAATGTAGTCACAGCCGTGATGGCGGTTGCAGTTGGGGTCGCGCTGACAGTTTTATGCGAACCAGCCAACGCACAGTGGTTAAAAAAAGGCAAGGAAGAACTGCCAAGCCCGTTAGTCGATAGTGACCCATTCGATTTGATTATTCTAAATAAAAACGGCGACAACGCGATTCTGAAAGTAAAACCGCTGGGCGACCGAATGCCGGATTTCCCATTGAGCGCCAGAGGGGCTGTTGCGTTCGATTTGTTTGCTGATTTTGACGAACGCTTGGATGTGCCCAACAGTAGCATTAAAGAGATTCAAACTTTTAACCAATTGCTATTCGAAGAATCACAGCAACTAATCCAAGCGAAAGAATACAGCATGGCTTTTCGCGGTTTGTTGTATTTATACGACAACGGCGGTGAAGATGATCCAAGTTTGGTAAAAACAATGCGGTCTTGCATGTTCTTGGATGCCACGCAGAGCTTTAAAGAGAAAAAATACGAAAGGTCACTTTCAACTTACGAAGACATCTACGCGAGTGACCCAGACTTTCCGCTGGATGGTTTTGATAAAAAATTGATCGATGTAATCATGCTTTGCTATGACGGTATTATCCAGCAGCGGTTCGACGCCGGTAACTATTCGACCGTTCGTAATAATGTATCAGCAGTCGCAAGCAAGTACCCCGATGAGGCTGCTGATTTGGTCAATCGTTGGGACAAAATTTTTCTAAAACGTAGTGACGAATTCTTTGAGGAATCAAAGAAGTACGCTGAAGAAGGTAATGGGCGATTAGCGAATCAATTTGCTCGATTGGCCGACCAAATGGTGCCTGATCGCCCTGAGGTTTTGGAGTACCAAAACGAGTTGCGACGACAGTTTCCGCTAATAATCGTCGGCGTCAGTCAGCCCAGTGCTGACAGCGATCCGTCACGAATTGATCACTGGGGATCGCGTCGCACTGGTCGATTACTCAAGCGTCGAGCGTTAGAACTGGCATCACTTTCGGACGAGGGAGGGCGTTACGAGTTTCTAAATGGAACTCTGAATCGCGATGACGACGCTGGATTGCGATACACTTTCGAAATCAATCCAAAGCCAAAGTTCGGCGTGCCGCCCATCAACGCATTTCAGCTTTCCTCTCGATTGATCAGCCGCGCACGGAAAGATTCACCAAACTACAGTATCGGTTGGGCTAAGGTGGTTGATCGTGTATTTGTCGAAGGTGAAAACAAAGTCAGTTTCACACTAAAATCACCTTTCGTTCGGCCTGAAGCATTGTTGGGCATGACGTATCAGGATGATTCAGCTGTTTTCGATGGGCTGTATGTGATGGCCAGTCAACAGGACGACGTTACGACTTTCGAAGCAAATCCAATTTATACACCTAAAAGCCCAGTAAATGAACTCCCGACGATTATTGAACGAAGTTATGGTTCCGCTTCAGAGGCGGTCGACAATTTAATTCTAGGTAACGTCGACGTCGTGGATCGGGTGGCAATCGGTGATATAGAGCGCCTGAAGCAAAACCCAAAGATTGGTGTGCGACCATACGCGATTCCAACAGTACATTTGTTAGTACCAAAAATTCGTAGCGAAGAACTAGGGAACGACCTCCACTTCCGCTCTGGCTTGTCACACTTAATTGACCGAGATTTGGTTGTCAACGACGTGATTTGTAATGGCAGTTTGATCGATGGCTGCACACCCATCAGTGGGCCATTCCCAATTGGCACTTCGGATAACGATCAAATTTCTTACGGTTCCGATTTGTCGACCCAACCGATCGCTCATGACGAAGCGCTGGGGAGAGTGTTGGTTGATTTAGCCATGCAACCAAAGCCGCCCAAGCGAGAATCGAAACTTGAACCTCCAAGTCTAACGATTGTTTATCCGCAGAGTAGCGTGGCTGCAAACGCCTGCAATGCAATTGCAAGAACGTGGTCACAGGCTGGATTTCCTACTGAAACAAAAGCATTAGATCCAGGCGAATCGATTCCTTCAGATCCAAACTGGGATTTTTTGTACATGGAAGTCACCATCGAAGAACCGCTGGCTGATGCTCGTAAGCTTATTGGTAGTAGAGGTGTCGCGACGAACGTGAGTGCGCCAATTGAACAAACCCTGCGAATGCTAGATTACGCTCGTAGTTGGCGACGTGCGTGTGCGGACCTGCGTCGACTACACCGACAGGTTCGTGTCGATTTATCAATTATTCCGTTGTGGCAGGTGACTGAGTTCTATGCGTACCGTAATTCAACGCGTAACTTGGGCCGCGACATCATTCACCTGTATCAAAACGTTGAACGTTGGGAAATTGATCCTTCGGCAAACGCGGAGCCAAAAAAATAAGATGATCCGATCGATGCCCACATGTTTTGAAAAAACTTTATTGCTTATCGCTGCGATTGCCGGCGCGTGGATTGGCGGTGCGAGCAGTTTGCATGCTTGCCAAGCCACCGACCAGTCTGGAGTGAAAGCTGAGCAGCTTGAAAAGAGTAACTCTGGTGACAAAAGCGACACCCCAGATCCTTTGGAGCCCTGGGAAAAGTTTACTCCTGACGTGGCAAGCACTGACTTGGCCGGCAGTGAAAACCGCGCATGGGAGTATCGCCCGTACAAGGTTGCTTGCTGGTTTTGCTTGGACGGTTCGCCGCGAGCCAACGCGATCTATCCGATAGTCGCTCAAGAAATTTCCGATCGCTCGGAGCTATTAGATGCCAGTGGCTGGACGCTTGCGATTGGCCAAGCGCCTGCAAAGTTTCGCAGTCTGTTTTTAAAGTACATTCGCACTCCCGGTCGGTGCATCGGTTTCACTGAGCATGAAGTTTTAAATGAGTACGACAAGCTAATGATCGTATGCTTGAGCGATCAAGCGTCGCAAATTAAAGCGACCGTGCGAGAGTTCGACGTTCAAACTCAACAGTGGGGTCCCATTAATTATCAAACCATCCCGTTCGGTCGATCGGCAGGTCAACAATTAATGAACGCGATCGCCCAGTCCTTCATGCCATTGGCCCAGATTGAACGTGTCACCGCAATCGAGGTTAACACTGACGGCAAGAAGCAAAAACGAGATGAAGTCGTGATGCAACTTCGCGCCGTCCGTAGTTGCTACACAACTGAACTTGCGAAAGTGATCGTCTTGGGGGAACCAGACGAAAACAGTGGTTCGGAGTCTGAAGCGGTCGAAGGAACTGACGTAGAAGCAGTGGACATTAACTATCAACCATTTGAAATAGTCGTCGTCCCAGCATCAAACTCGCCAGCCTTCATTAGAAAATCCGATTTATTTTTACCGGTAATTCGCCGAACGGATCGATCCGGAAAATTAATTAGCTTAGAGCCACTTGAGTTTACTTTTTTGACCGTCGACCAGCAGCAAGATGCTGTTGTACGAGCGTCCATTCAGTCAACTGGGCGTAATCCACTTGGACAACGCAAAAGTAAAAAATCCAAAAAGCTTGCGCTGGTGATTCGTCCGCCGCAGAATTCCACAACCCTTCAGTTGCTCTCTAGAGATAAACAGCCGATCCCAATGGAAGGATTTACGATCAAGGAGGTTCCAGTCGGGGCGCCGCGAACTGTCACAGGAATTCCGATTGGTAGAAGTGACTATCAGGGTAAGTTTGAAGTCATGCCGTCCGATAGTGGGATGCGGGTCTTGGTAATCAGCCGTGGCGGCCGAAACCTGATGAAACTACCGATCGTGCCGGGCCTTTACGACTCCGTAGAAACAAGGCTGCCCAACGATGAAGTTCGACTTTTCTCGCACGGTGTTTTCCAAGGATTTCAAACTGAGCTACTCGGTTTGATCATACAACGAGAAGTTGTCCGAAGACGTCTCGATGGTGCTCTTAAAGAGAAACTTCTTGAGGAGTCAGAAAAATTATTCGATGAACTGAGCGAATTGGAAGATTTGGCCCAATTCCGTGAACGATTTAGATCCACTGTGGCTGAACTAAAATCCAAAACTTCCGATAAACGAGAGTTGAATTACATTATTAGCCGGTCGGAATCCTTAAAAGACCTCATCAGCAAAAAGATTGACGAAGAAGGTAGGATTCATTACGACAAAGAGACCAAGAAGTATGGCAAAAGCTATAACGAGCAACTCTTGGATCTAAAAGCGCAAGCAAGAGCTGCGAAGTAGGACAACCGCTAACGCATTTGTAGTTGAAGTAATTTATCAATGAGTAGCAAACGGATTGGCGTATTTTGCAGTGGCGGAGATGCTCCGGGAATGAATGCTTGCGTTCGCAGTGTGGTGCGAACCGCAAGCGACGGAGGCCATGAAGTCGTTGGGATCATGCGAGGTTATGAAGGGCTGATCAACCGGAGCTTTTGGCGGGATCCCAATGGCGATCAACGATTGACCGCGTTTCGAGTTGCCAGCTGGTCCGGACATGGTGGTGCTCACCTACGTAGCAGCCGTAGCGATGAATTCCGAACGCCCGAAGGGCGACAGAAAGCCGTTCAAGTTCTGACAGACAACCGTATTGACGCGTTGATCCCAATCGGTGGTAACGGAACGATCGCAGGTGCCTTGGCGTTGTCTGAGATTTGGGATGGCCAAGTTGTTGCTTGCCCTGGCACGATCGATAATGACCTTTTCGGCACCGACTACACGATCGGTTTCTCAACGGCAATTGAAACAGCCGTCGAAGCCGTGGATCGAATTCGTGACACGGCATCAAGCCACGATCGGATGTTCTTAGTTGAAGTCATGGGCCGGCACAGCGGCTACATTGCACTTTATACCGCACTGGCTAGCGGCGCGGATGTGGTTGCGATTCCCGAAACCGAAACGAACTTTCCCGAGATTATCGCTCACCTCAAACGGCTAAAAGAAAACGGTCGGATGATGGCGATCATGATCGTGGCCGAAGGCGATGAAAAAGGCGGTGCAATTGCGATCAACGATCAACTTCAAAAACACGATTGCCCATTTGCGACTCGCACCGTCATTTTAGGGCATCTACAACGTGGCGGAGTTCCCACTCCCGAAGATCGTCGTCGAGCGACCCAGTTGGGCGCGGCGGCTGTCAACGCGATTTTGGCTGGAGAAACCGGCGTCATGGTTGGAACGGCCGATGACAACACCATCTTGACTCCAATGCTAGAGACCATCAAGTCACACCGTCCCGTGCCAAACTCGTTGCTGAGACTTCTCAAGCAAATCCAGTTGTAATGATCTAACGGCGTTACTCGGCATTGTCTCTAAGTCGTCCTTGGCTCCACGAAAGTAGTGTGCCTCGGCGAGTTTAGCATGAGTTATTCCTGCAGTTAGTAGACTCAGCCGCATTTTCCCAAGGTTGCCCGAAGCGGCTCTAGCGATTTGTGGACCGTTTTGGATGACGATTCGTGTTCAAGTCAAGATTATTCGTAAGCTGGCTTTGGTCGGCGACAGAGATGACCGCCTCGGACAGCTCCCTTGGCCCGCCTACCAAAACTGAGACGCCTGGTCGTAAGGCGGAATCAGAAAACTTAATATCTATAGGTGCTTTCCCTGAAGGCTCGCCGGCAGTTGGCGGCTTGGGAGTTTTCGCCAACGAGAACTGAGAACCGGTATTAGCTTGAGAAGTTTCACTGGATGCGGTTGGTGAAACGACAGGCTGAAACTCGTTTTTCTGTGGAAGCGAACTCACTTGTGACCTAGCGACTTGAACTTGTTGTGCAATTTTTTGGGGAGCATTTTGCTGTGCTACAGAAATCTGAGTTGGAGATGAAGTCGCGGCATGCTGGTGGTACTTTCTTTTGGCTCGGGAAAAGACCTGATCGACGACTGACTCAAAATCTTTGCGAACTTGCGCATCGATTTTTAGTTTCCGGCCCATTCCTTTAACACCTAGGCCGTTGGTACGAGTAGACCGGTTCAAACGCTGCACAAACTTTAAGGACTCGACGAAATTGTGATCGGCCGTTGTGCCAACCAACGGCTGAATGGTTCGCGTAACCAATGAAGCGGCGGCATTGTCGACTCGTAAGTAGATATCCATCTCGTTGGTAAGCTCGTAGCCAGTGGCAGTTTCTTTTGAATGGGTCTGTAAAACAATCACACAGCGACCAGTAAGGGTTTGCTTTAGCATCGATCCGCTATAACTGCCGCTGCCATAGAAAACATGTAGTCGGTCGTTTCCATAGATCAATTCTAGATCGCTGATTGTACCAGCCCCGTCCTTTGTTCGGACAGAAAACGGTCCCGTGCGCTGTACTGACATTTGCGTGACACCCATTAACTGCCAAATGCTCACGATCAATTCGGGCCGGCGAACTAACAGGCGAAAGTAATCGGGGTCAGCGTCGATCGTTTGGACTGGGAGGCGACGATAGAAACTCGGTCGGCTGACCACATCCTTGATGCGTTTTCCAGCATTTGCGTTGATTTCTGCAAACGGAATCGCCTTAACACCCTCTGCTCGATAACTGCGGTGGCTAGTACCAGCTGGACGATCTCCGGTTTGCTGAGCCGTAACCTGCTGGCAATTGGCTATGATCAGGATCCCAACGCAGGCCATTTTGAGCAACAAACCGCTAAAGGTCTGTTTTAAGCACCGCTGGAAATTTTGTTGGAGTAGGTTACTCATAAACCATTTAATCCTAGAACTCATGCCATCGACCAAGTTGCGACCGCTGTTAAATGGTTATTCGGATCTCCGCTAAAAGCCCGTGTAGGTAAACCGGTGTAGAATCAATGCAAAAGAAATTAGCCGCCGGATTCTTGTCCGCAGTTCGCGTAGTTTAACAGGTAGATGCTGTCAGTTTTTGATAGCACTGTGTAGATGTTTAGGCTAAATTGGAGCTGCTAGGTGGCGGGATTATAATCGAGCCTCTCGTATACGGAAAAATAAGAGCCGCCAACTATTAAAACAAGTTATAAGCACCTTTGGCGAATATAGATGTCCATGGATTTAGAATCTCCTACCGATCCAACTGCGGAAAATGAGTCCTCAGAATCCGCTGAACCAATCGAAGTTGCTCGGTACGCCGAGCCCGTTGAACCGATTCCTATCGCGGCAGAAGTCCCACCGACCGCCAATCACGAACTTCCTCCGCAGTTTCAAAATATATCTGCGAAAGGCGGAGCAGTTGGGGCGGTCGTGTTGGGAAGCTTGGCTGTTTTCGGTGCCTTCGTTACGCAATGGAGCCTTTTTAATGCGATTGTCGGGTTGATACTGGGTTTGTGGGGGCTTAGGTCAAATTTGACTCGAACTGCCGCAGTCGGAATTTGCTTTTGCGTAATTGGCATCGTGTTGTGCTTCGTTATGCAAGCTGCTGTACCTTAGCGCAATCATGAAGCCTTCTAAGCTGTGGCAGACATGGCAGGCCTATCCGGCCTGTACTTTTGCACGCTAAACGCAGCTAGCTGGATGAATTTTATCTTTTGCGTCGACTTCAAACGCGTTGCCTATTGATCCGTTGGTTTAGCGATCGCTTGTAGGTCGTATAACGCATTGCCGTTTGGACGGAAGTGGCCGGCCTTCCATTGTGCGGCAGCATTTGCTCCCTCGCTCGATTCAGTTTCGGTCAAGTGAATGTCAAATCGACTAAGCATTCCACCGGTGACGAGCTCGTAGTTCGATAGAGCTAAGTTATAGTCGGTGATAGCTCGGTGCACATTGCTCTCGGAAGTTGCCAATCGTTGTTGCGCATCAAGCAGGAAGAACACTTGGTCTTGGCCTTCTTCGACGCGTTGACGTTTGGGTGCGATCTCTTCTTCAGCCGCGATTCGGTTGTTGACGGCGACTTTCACCGAAGCCAATGCGCGATCGACTTCAGTGTATGCTGCGTTTAAGTCCAATAGTAATTGGCGTTGCTGTTCTTTTAGCAGCGCTCGTTCTCGCGACACGTTTAGCTCGGCGTTGCGAATCGCAACATGGCCCTGTCGGTTTCCAATCGCACCGTTGAGTTCAACTCCCAGTTGCCAATCATCCAGATCGCCGTTGATCAAGCCGTCAAAAGCACTTCCGTTTTCGCGTGATCGACTGCCAAAAAGATTGTCTCCAAAACCTCGAAACCCGTACTGGCCGACAAGATCGAAGCGCCATCGGTTCAGTGCTTTCGCGGCGATAAGTTCAAGTTCGCGCTGACGTACCGTCCATTTTTGACGCCTCAATTCGACACGACGTTGAATTGTTTGGCATTGAGCTTCCTCCCAGTCATAGACAATGGGCGCAACCGTAGGCTCGGTGGATGGCCGAATCAAACTTCCGTCGCTGCCGACAATTCCGAGCAGCCGACGTAAATTGCGTTCTGCCCCCAAAACACCAAGTTGGCCGTTGGGGATTCCAGTAAACGCATTCTGCGCTTGGCTCTTGAACGTAAAATACTGCTGTCGGGCGAGCGCTTCATCGTCCGGTCGTCCGACCTCATTTTCGTAACGTATCTGTCGGTTTTGCCAAGTTTCTCTTGCTGCGTTGCGTGCCTCAACCTTGGTGTCGAAGTCACGATATGCAAAATAGAGTTCCCAGTAATTAGCTTCTACACTTGCGACCAAGTCTCTGACGGCGGTCTCAAAATCTGCTAACGAAATATCCGTTCGAATTCGGCCGATCAAAACACCGTTGTAGTTTCCAAGTACAGCGTTTGGACCAGCAATTCGGTTGACCAGCGTTCCACGACCACGAGCCAAAGGCTGGCGAAATTCCAGTTGATTAACAATGTCGTAGCTACTGCCGAAGTTATTCGCAGGTGAATTCGACCGATTGTAGTCTGTAATACTACGAGCTGCGAAAGTTGCACCTGAGGCAGTTTGCTTTGATATCCCAAAATTGAAATTGCCCGTATTGGAAATTAATTCTGCAGCACCGCCACCAATGAATAGATTGTTGAATCTGCGTTCGCTCCGGTTGTACACAAATCCGCCGCTGAACTGAGCATCGAAGGCACTCAGTGCGGCCTCGACGCCACCACCGCTTGATTCAATTAAAGCTGGATCGTATGTTGTCGTTGCCGCGCCAGGTGAATTGACAACAACACCGCCAAGTTTTTGCATCACTTCGCTATTTGCGAGTGCCGTGGCAACACACTCATCCAGCGTCATTTCTTTTGATTCAACAGAGTCGAAATTTGTCAGCGTGACCGGCTCCGGAGAGTACAACTGGTCGACCGAATGCAAGTCGTCGACTGACGATAGTTCGGGGTATTCGATTCGCAACGCTTGGCTATCGCATGCAATTCCGCAGCTTTGACCGTCAAATTGAATCGATCTTTTACTCGGAGTTGACGCGCATCCTACCCAGCAAAGCACAACAGCGGCCAATGTTGCGGAGCCAAGAAATTTTACAAGAGTATGAATTCGCTTGTGTTGCAGAGATTGCATGTGGGTTTGGTATTTGTGAGTTCTTGCGGAATTTTCCGTGTGATCGGACTTTTCCAAATAATCGGAACCTGATAATCGCTTTAACGATTAAAATCCGAACTGCCGAAATAGCCTCGCTAACACGTACGAATCAAATAATCCACAACTTCTCCTCAGCCTACCCATGTTAACAAGTTTCATAGCCTGAGAGATGCGCAGATAGTCTATCAAGCAATGTTGGGTGAGCCGATCAGGGCATTAGTTCTTGGATTCAGCAGCAATTACTTTTTGATCTCAATCGAAATCAAATGAATCACGTTGTCGCGATTTCCAAACCAATTTGTTTCGATCGTTGCGTCTGTATTGCCAAGATTAGCCCGAACCAAACCCTCTAGTTGATTTGCAATCTCTTGGGTGACTTCGGAGTGGTGACGAACCAAAATCCATGCGCCGCCTTGATCAATAACATCAGTGAGATATCGGTCGTCAAAATGCTGATCCTGGATGGTCGGCCCTGCAAATACCACTCGGTCGGCGAAGTCAATCCGATACAGACTTCGTACCGGAAACTGCAAATACGCTTGAAAGTCCGTGTCTGGATCAGACAACGCACTCGCGTCTTCAATCACCGCACCAAACAGAAATAGCGGCCACTTCGCTTTGTCGGTGCTGTTGTTGATCACCTCAATCGGTGACTTCCAGTTCTCATGTCTCAATAATGGCAATTGGCCCTTTTGTACTACCCAAGCCATGATTCTGTTATACGGCAGGCGATCTGAATGGCTCTTGAAACGATCGTTCAACGTGAGCCGGTAGTTCAAGACATGAACCAGCAAGATCGCCAACAAAATGAGGGGAATCGCGAGCCAGCGATTTTGCCTGCTAAAACTACCAATTAATCCTCCAGCAAAAATTGGTCCTGCGATCAATGCAACCGACAGATATCGAGAAAGTGCAATTGGAATGCCTGCCCAAATTTGTAACGCAGCAAGTAAAAGTAGCGGAACCAAAAACCAAGTTGCAACCCAGATCAGCCAACCAATGTTTTGACAACCATCTCGATTGGCAACCGACGACTTACGTTGAACAACAGCAAGGGTTGCCGCTGAAAACAATACCGCCATCAAAGGAATGCCAAACCAGCAAATTCCGTTCATGGTTTGCTCCAGCGTAAATTGGTTCAACAACGCAACTGAGCTCCAATCGCTTGGTTTTCCTAACGCTTGATTCATTTGCAACAGCAACGGCATGCAGCCCACTGCAAACAAAACCAGTGTAACGAAAATCTGCTTTATGGTCCCAGCGACAAGTTCGCGGTTCAGCCACCGCACGAATAGTGCTGAGCAAAGAAATATAAATTCGGTCGCCAGTAAAAACACCCCTGTGTAATGGGTGTAAACCAACGCCCAAGACGAAAGCAACAGCCCTACAATACTCAGCCGATGTTCCACATGGCGAGTTACTTTACCCGAATCACCCGCTCGCCACCGCTCGTATGATCGCCAAAAACAGCTCGCTTGAACAACACTAATCAAGTGCAGAAGAGCGTATGGCCGGGCTTCGGTCGAGTACCAGATAAAATTCTCGTCCAAGGCAATCAAGGATAACGTAAGCGTAGCGCCGGCGATTGACTGCGTTCGCAACCAAACGATCCTCGCCGCCAACCCCATCGCCAGCGTACCGGTCAACAGCGAAACCAGTCGCAAAGAGAATTCGCTCGGCCCTAGCACCTGGATCGTGGACCACGTTAACCCAAAAAAAAGCGGTGCTTGATTACCTTGTGCCGATCGCGATAACATCTGCCCAAACGAACCGTCAACCGCCCAACCCGTATGCAGTTCGTCCAGCCAAAGTAAATCGCCCGTTGCAATCGTCCAGCGGATCCAACTACCGACGGCAAACACCAACGCGATGCCCCCCCAACCAACAACATTCCACCGCGCCACTGGTAGTATGCTATCGTCGGAAGATTCGCAGGCGGGCGTTGCAATGGTCAAATCGTTATAGGCTTCATTCAAATGAATCTAGTGTTTCGTCATCGTCTAGTTTGAGGATGAGCTGTTTTACATTAACTGCCGTTGCCCTCGCAAAAACCATAGACTATCGCTTGTCACCAAGCCAAAGTTCTAACTACAACAGCTAACTAGTAACTTATCGGCTCAACACGCCATTGGCTTTTTCGTACGCTTCGATTGCGTCCAAGTGTTGCATCGTCAGTGCGATGTGGTCCAACCCTTTCAGAAAGCAGTTTCGTCGAAATTCATCGATTTCGAAGGAAGCCGAAAAGCCATCGTCGTCAGTCACTAAGTTATTTTCGAGATCGACTGTCAGTTGGTAACCTTCTTTAGCAGCGACCTTTTGATGGATTTGTTCGACTTCGTCAGGGGTCAAACAAACCGGTAACACACCGTTTTTGGAACAGTTGTTATAAAAAATGTCGGCAAAAGATTCGGCGATCACACTGCGAAAGCCAAAGTCATCCAACGCCCAAACCGCATGTTCGCGACTGGATCCATTACCAAAATTCTGCCGTGCGACAAGAATTGAGGCACCTTGGAATCGAGGTAGATTCAACTCAAAATCAACCTTCGTGTTACCTTCTTCGTCAAAACGCCAATCGTAGAATAAATATTCACCGAACCCGGTTCGTTCGATACGCTTCAAAAACTGCTTCGGAATAATTTGGTCGGTATCGACATTGGATCGATCCATTCCAGCAACCAAACCGGTGTGTTTAGTAAATGCGTTCATTAGTTTTGCTCTCCTGAATCGGCAAAGTCCCAATTTCGAATGTCGACAAAATGTCCTGCGATTGCCGCTGCTGCCGCCATGGTCGGCGAAACTAGATGTGTCCGTCCACCTCGTCCTTGTCGACCTTCAAAGTTCCGATTGCTGGTAGAAGCGCAACGTTCGCCGCTGGCTAGTTTGTCGGGGTTCATCGCCAAGCACATGCTGCAACCTGCCTCTCGCCATTCAAAGCCAGCTTCGACAAAGATTTTGTCTAGGCCCTCTTCTTCGGCTTGTTTTTTAACGACCCCGCTGCCAGGCACCACCATGGCATGGACTTTGTCATTAATCTTTTTATTTTTTACCGCCGCTGCTGCCGCTCGCAAATCCTCGATCCGTGAGTTAGTACAAGATCCAATAAAGACTCGATCAATCGAAATTTGTTCAATCGGCTGGCCTGGTTTCAAATCCATATATTCAAGCGCTTGCTCGCACGACTTTCGTTCGACTGGGTCGCCAAACTGATCCGGCGCCGGAACAACCGAATCAACACGAACGACTTGGCCGGGATTGGTCCCCCATGTGATTTGCGGAGCAATGTCAGCGGCGTCGAAGATTTCCACTCGGTCGTAAACGGCACCTTCGTCCGAAGGCAGTTGTCGCCAACGTTCAACCGCGGCGTCAAAATCCACTGGCACATGCTCGCGGCCGCGAAGGTACTCAAAGGTTGTTTCGTCGGGAGCGATCATGCCAGCTCGTGCGCCCGCTTCGATCGACATATTGCAAATCGTCATCCGTTCTTCCATCGACAACGCTTCAATTGCTGTGCCGGTATATTCGAGCACGTAACCGGTTCCGCCAGCGGTCGAGATTTTTCCGATCAAATACAGAATCAAATCTTTCGAAGTCACGCCTGGTGCGAGTTGCCCATTGACTCGCAGTTCGCAAGTTTTTGGTTTAGTTTGAATTAACGTTTGTGTTGCTAACACGTGTTCAACTTCGCTGGTCCCAATTCCAACCGCCAGCGAACCAAAAGCACCGTGCGTGGCAGTGTGCGAGTCACCGCAAACAATCGTCATTCCTGGCTGAGTGAATCCGAGTTCGGGACCGATCACGTGAACGATGCCTTGATTGATGCTATCCAAATCGTACAACCGAACACCGAAATCAGCACAATTATTTCGCAGTGTTTGGATTTGCTGTTTGGAAATTGGATCTACGATCGGCAACGAACGATCGGTTGTTGGGACGTTGTGGTCTTGTGTAGCGACAGTCAACTCAGGTCGCCGCAACTTTCGACCAGCCAACCGCAATCCTTCAAATGCCTGTGGGCTGGTCACTTCGTGAACCAAATGCAAATCGATGTACAATAACGAATGTTGATTGGGGACTTCGTGGACAACGTGCTGATCCCAGATTTTTTCAAATAACGTTCTGGGACCGGGAGACTTGGAGGCGATCATGGCTTAATTGTCAAAAAACAAAACGGTAGTCGAGTTGCCATTTATGACCAACCACGGTGAGTGATGAGGCATATAGGTAGGCAGGTAAAATACCGGCGAACCAAACAATGGCGGCTGCTGAGCCTCTCTCGAACTAAAATTTATTAAGCGTTAATTCTAAAGGTTCACTCGAAAAAACAATAGCGTAAATTACGATAGGCGCCTCAATCGCATGCAAGTGCAGAATAGGGCCCAAAAGCACAGTAGAGCGTTTCAGTAGCAGCTCGCTTATTTTGAATTTGCTAGTCGATTTACTGCTAGTTCAACTTTGTCGCTGTAGAAACCGATATTTCAGTACCTGCAGAATTTTTACATGCCTATTTACTCCAGCAGGGCTGTGTCTGCCGCCAACTGCCAGCTTGACCGGTATTGGGATAGATCCGATCGGCCGCTAAAACTCTGCTCCCCTCAACCTTTTCGTCCACAAAACACCTGCCATGCCTGACATTATCAATGCGATTCTTCTTGGAATCGTCCAAGGCCTAACTGAATTCCTGCCCGTCAGTAGCAGTGGCCATTTGGAAATCGCCAAAACGCTGTTGGGCGTTGATCTCGACGATGAAAGTAAATTCGGCTTGATGATGACCGTGGTTTTGCACTTCGCTACGGCGCTCAGTACGATCGTAGTGTTCCGCAAAGACGTCGTAGAAATTCTTACGGGATTGGTCCGTCCAGGTGAAGACCGTGAACATCAATGGTTTTGTCTCAAAATCATATTGTCGATGGTGCCAGCAGCTGCGGTTGGAATGCTATTTGCCGAACAGATCGAGTCTTTATTCACTGCCAACATGATGCTTGTCGGTGGCATGTTGATGTTTACCGGCGCGCTATTGCTGTTGGCCGACCAAGCCAAGACGACCGACAAGCCTGTCGGAATAGTCAACGCATTGATTATCGGAATCTCGCAAGCGGTCGCGATCCTACCAGGCATCTCTCGGTCCGGAGCAACGATTTCAACATCCGTTTTACTAGGCATCGACCGTGAGAAAGCAGCCAAGTTTTCGTTCTTGATGGTCGTGCCGCTGATTTTTGGAAAGATGGCCAA
Organism: uncultured Pirellulaceae bacterium; assembly: GCA_964530985.1. GTDB lineage: Bacteria > Planctomycetota > Planctomycetia > Pirellulales > Pirellulaceae > Mariniblastus. The sequence continues at coordinate 23,681 of CAZHCH010000038.1, forward strand.
GGATATTTTGGATTCATTTGGCGCGGACGCCGCCGTTGTCAGACCTAATTTTGTTTTATTGGCGGTTGGATTTATCGCCGCGTTCATTACTGGCTGGTTGGCTTGCGTGTGGATGATTCGTTTAGTGAAAGCCTGTCAGCTGACTTACTTCGCCGTTTATTGTTTCGTTGTTGGCGTGATCGCGATCGCTTCGGAGCTTTGGTTTTAAGTGTCTCACAGCTAACCAAACCGAAATTCAATTCACCATCTTGAGATATTTAGCGAGAAAATTGTCTCTGCCCATTTCACTCACTCGGGTCCGACAGATCATAGGCTTGGACCTCGAAGGGATTGTCTCGATACGGATCACGACGGCGCAACCACAACCACGCGGAACATCCTAAGTACGCGGGTATGAACAACGGGCCCCAGATTTCGTACTGCCTTACATGGACTTGTTCGTGATCACGAGCTCGTGCGAGAACAGGTTCGTTTTGGCCGAGGATCGTGTGGCCGAGTGTCATAGCACTGACCCCGCGACCCAACCGCGAGAGAATCGCTTTGGCCAAGCCGCCGTGGAATTCTAGACATCCACGATGGACCCTTACTTTCCCGCCAAAGCACAGTCCAAACAGCCCCACGGTCAGTCCAAGCAGTGAATACGGCGCTGCCCAAAAGTAAGTTAAACCACGCCAAAACAAGTTTTGCGTTGGAAAAAATTTCTCGCTCACAAACTTACGCACCAAATTTTAAGTTGTTGGAATAAGATAATAATGGCACTTGCCTGCTAGCGGTGAATAACAGCGTTATTTGCCACAGCTTGCTGGTCAATCTTAACAGTTGACGCGCCACTTGGACCACCCTAACTCAACTTTACCTAGAGCGATGCTAGGACTTCAACCGATAGAAAACATATCCAGCTGGTACGACCAGCTTCATAATGTCACTGCTGAAAGTTTGTGCCAGCCTATTTCGAATAACGAATTTTGGAGATCGCCAGTGTCTCCAAACAAAGTAATGTCGCCCAACCGGCTGTCGACTTTGTTCCAGAAATTGAAGGAGTCATCGATGCGATTCACTCGAATGTTAAACGCAAGTTTGTGTACACTTGCGATCGTGATGGCCCTGAACATCCTTTTTGATTTTCAGCAACTGGCGTTGGCTAACGAGCCAGAAATCGATCAGGTGAGTGAGCTCAAGCGTGTGCAAGCTCAGGTTGCCGACGTCGTGTCGCGTGTCATGCCAGCTTGCGTTTCGATCAGTGATGGCGTTGGCGCTGGATCAGGCGTAATCGTTTCCGCCGATGGATTGATTTTGACAGCTGGGCACGTCATGACCGAGAGCCCCGTTTACGAAATCGTTCTACCGTCTGGACAAACTGTCAAAGCGAAGCCGTTAGGGCGGAACTTAAATATCGACGCCGGCATGTTGCAAATCATCGACGACAACTCAACTGCTTGGCCGCATGTAAATATTGAGAATACAAAGTCGCTTCACCCGAGTGAGTGGGTCGTTTCTTTTGGGCACTCCGGTGGTTTTGAAATCGGACGAACACCTCCTGTTCGAACAGGGCGTGTTTTAAAAGTCAAGCAAGAAATAATCGTCACTGACGCGGTTCTAATTGGTGGCGATTCAGGCGGACCGTTGTTTAACTTAAACGGCGACTTAGTTGGTATCCATAGCTCCATCGGCGATACGATCGCCGAAAACAGGCACGTTTGTTTGTCTGCCTTCCTGAAAGATTGGGAGCAAATGAAAGCTGGGAAGCGTTGGGGAGAATTGCCAACATTGGACAGTCCACTTCCAAAAAAACGACGCGGAGTGATTGGGGTTCGAGTTGATCTGGCTGCCCCGAACTGCAAAATCAGAATCGTGAATTCTGGCTCGTCCGCAGAAGACGCAGGTATCTTAGCAGGTGACGTCGTGTTGCAGTTTGAAAATATCCAGATTAATGACGGTCGCCATCTAATCGATGTAATCAAGCGATACAACGCCGGCGACGTCTGCCGCATGGTGGTACTTCGTAACTCGCAAGTTATCGATTTCGAGGTTCAACTGAAGTAAACCATCTCAACTGCTTAACTGAAATGATTTCGCCAAGCAGTCAAAACTCACGGAAAAGCACCAAGCAATACTCAAAGGATTGATAAAATGAGAATCGAAGTAATGAACTCATCGCAATCACACCACACAAAGTCGAGTCGTTCGCTCGTTGGTAGTTTGCTTGCTGGCGCTTTCGTTTCCGCTCTATTTTTCGCATTTAGCCCCTCGCTGGCCACTGCACAAATACCACAGGATGTGCGAGATGTTTTCGAGGGAATACTAGAATACTTGGACGATGATGTTCGCAAGAAATTTCAGAACGCAATTGACAATGATACTACTCAAGTAGAGTTTACGCCGGCTGAGCTAGAGCGGTTTCGCAAAAACCCTGCCAATCCATTTGACGGCTTAGACGAAATTGATTTGAACGGTCGGAGTGCAATGGTTGTGCTCAATTTTGAACTGCCGAGCATGCGGAACCGGCAAGTTGGCATTCACGAGCGACAGAGCAAGTCAATTTTGAATGGGTTGCGATCTCCATCCGTTTCGGCGGCTGCGAGTACAGTTAAGGTTTTCGCTAACGATCGCCAAATAGCGTTAGGCGTGATCGTTAAAGCCGATGGCTTTGTTTTGACCAAGCTTAGCGAAGTTGAAAACCGTTCACATTTACGAATCGAACTAAATGATGGCAACGCTTATGCAGCCACAATCCTTAAGCAGAACCAAGAAAATGATTTGGTGATTCTTAAAATTGACGCACGGGATTTACCCGTAGTAACTTGGTCGGACGAAACTCCTAAATTGGGAGGATTTTTATTGACTGTCTCGCCGACAGGGGAAACAATTGCAATTGGAAGCTATAGCGTTCGTCCTCGGTCAACTCGCAAAGGTGAACAGGCATTCCTAGGCGTCCAACCAATTGTGGCAATGAATGGTGTTCGCGTGACAGACATTGAACCTGGATCTGCGTCGTACAACGCAGGCATCCGAGACAATGACGTCATTACGAAAATCGCTGGCAAGCCAACGGTTGATGTGTCCAGCCTTGTTAAAGTGATTCGTGAGCACCGACCAGGTGATCAAGTAGCCATCTTGTATTTGCGCAACGGAGTCGAGCAGAAGACACAAGCAACGCTTGCTGGCCGCGGTCTTTCCGGCGACCGCGCCGCTCGTTTTAAGATGATGAATCGACTTGGCGCTGTCCCCTCACGACGGGACGGTGATTTCCCCAACGTGTTCCAACATGATACGCCATTATTTCCGGAGCAATGTGGCGGACCGATGGTGAATTTGGACGGCCAAGTCGTCGGCATGAATATCGCCAGACGGGGCAGGGCAGCTTCATTTGCACTGCCCTCGCAATACGTCAAAACACTGGTCGCCGAAATGCTTCGTGAAGACGTTGCACGTCGAATTTCCAACTAATCAGAATCCGTTTCTTTTTGCTGCTCCGTAGGAAAAAGCAGCTTACGCGTCCGAGTCACCTTGCGGTTCATCGGGCTCGGTCGGTTTGTCTTCTGCCGGAGCACTGTCACCGCTACTTGCCGGTGCGGCACCATCCGTCGGTGCAACGGGTGAATCGCCTTTAACTGGTGCTTCACCTTCGCCATCGTCCTCTTCGAGTTCGTCGCGAGGCACGCGAGCGATCACGGACAACGAATCTTCGCTGTCCAAGCCCATGATGCGAACGCCTTGCGTGTTACGGCCGATGATTCCGATATCGGCCACTTTAATCCGTTGGATCTTGCCGCGAGAAGTCATCAGCAACAGTTGGTCGTCGTCGTTAACGGACTTGATACCGATTACTTTACCATTTCGGTCGGTGGTCTTGATGTCTCGAACACCTTTACCACCACGCTTCTGAGCGCGGTAACGAGCTGAGCTGCTTGATTCGTCTTCGGATTGGGAGCCATCGCCATCGTCAACCGCGTTCGGTCCAAAAGTCGTTCGCTTGCCGTAGCCTTTTTCACAAGCCGTTAGCAACGTTGCTTCAGGGTCGGCGACGACCATGCCAACAACGCTATCGCCATCGGTCAGCGAAATGCCTTTGACACCGCTTGTGTTACGACCCATTGGACGCGCGTCGGATTCACGGAAACGAATTGCCATCCCGTTGGCCGTTGAAAGAACGATCTCGTCGCCCTTCTTAGCCACCAAAACGTCAATGATTTCATCGCCCTCGCGGAGCTTGATCGCAATGATGCCGTTGCTACGTGGACGACCGTAAGCCGACAGCGGAGTTTTCTTGATCAATCCGCTTTTGGTTACCATCAGCAAGTAATGATCTTCGGCATCGAAATCGCGGATCGCTCGGCAGTTCGCAATCGCTTCGCCTTCCTCCAGCGAAACGATGTTGACGATTGCTCGACCGCGACTTTCGCGCGACAGCTGCGGCAACTGGTGGACCTTCCGCCAATGCACAATTCCACGAGTAGTGAAAAACAACAAGTAGTCGTGAGTGCTGGCGGCAAAAATGTGTTCAATCGGGTCCTCGTCTTCGCTCTTGGCCCCTTTGATACCTTTACCACCGCGACGCTGAGCCCGATAAGTGCTGACGGGCGTCCGCTTGATGTAGCCTCGATGGCTGATCGAAACCACCATATTTTCCTCTTCGATCAAGTCTTCAAGGTCAACATTGCGAAGCTCTTCGTCCGAAAGGATGGTCCGGCGAGCGTCCGCATACTTCCGTTTGATCTCGGCCAGGTCATCCTTGATGATCGCTTTGATGTTCGCGTCATCGGACAAGATCCGGTTGTACTCGATGATTTCAGCCAGTAGCTTGGCGTGTTGGTCGCCGAGTTTTTCTTGTTCTAGGTTGACCAGTTGGCCGAGCGTCATCTTTAGGATCGCGTCGGCTTGAACGGCGGTCAAGCGATAGTTTTCGGCTTCGCCACGTTCTTCTTGGAAAATCTTGAAACCGTCGTCGCCAAGTGCCCGCTTCATCATCGACGATGGGCAGTCAATCTGCATCAAACCTTGCTTGGCTTCGGCTTGTGTTTTGGAGCTACGGATCGTTTTGATGACTTCATCGATGTCCGCCAACGCCATCAGCAAACCTTCGACGGTATGCTTTTGCTTACGAGCACGAGCGAGCAAGAACTGAGTCCGACGGCGGATGACGGTAACACGATGCCGCAGGAACTCAGTCAAGAAATCCTTGATCGTCAGCTCACGCGGTTTGCCGTCGACCAACGCCATAAAGTTCATCGAGAACGACGTTTGCAGCGGGCTGTATTTGTACAGCTGCGTCAAAACAACATCCGGATCGGCATCGCTTTTGATTTCGATCTCAAGCTTGACCGGTTCCTTCAAGTCCGACAGGTCACGGATGCCCGAGATGCCTTTGACTCGGTCCGTTTTCACCAAGTTAGCGATCTTTTCAACAACACCGTCACGGGTTTGTTGGAAAGGCAGTTCGCTAACAACGATTTTGAAGCGGTTTTTCTTCTTTGGGATTGGCACGATTGCGCACTTCGCGCGTAGTGGAATCGTGCTGCGGCCGGTCTGGTAGGACTTAATGATTCCCGAACGTCCACAAACCGTACCACCGGTCGGGAAGTCCGGACCAGGCAACACGGTCATGATCTGGGCGATCGAACAGTCGGGGTCGGCAATCACCATGTCCAACGCGTCGCAAACTTCGCCCAAGTTGTGCGGCGGGATCGAAGTGGCCATCGATACCGCGATACCGCT
>CAZHCH010000039.1:0-8453 GCA_964530985.1 uncultured Pirellulaceae bacterium
ACTTGTTGGCGTTACGACGTCCGATGACGATGTGAATTTGACAGCCGGTGGCAATTTGACGTTGGAGCAGCAAGTTACTTTGGGAACGGGTGACTTGTTCTTAGATGTCGATGGCGGCGTAACTCAATTGGAGGTCGACGTAGATGAAGATGGCACGATTCAAGCGGCAGGTCTTGGATTGATGGTCGAAGGAGCCACGATCCTCAACAATATCGGTAACGACGTAGATGTGATTGCTGCTGGTAACGGTGGCAATCAGGGAGCGATTCAATTCGTTGACGTGGATGACCTAGCGGTAGGGCAAGTGACGGTCGCGGGCGTGACGCTTACCGGAGTCGAAATTGATTCACAAGGAATCGTGCTGGACGAGGTGAGCTTTACCGACCAAATCGACGTGTTGAACGGTACCACTCAAACGCAAACACTCAACGACGAACTTATCTTTAATCCTAGTTTTGAAGGTTACCTGCAAGGACTAAGTGTGACGAATGATGGGGTGGCAAGTAACGTTGGGCTTGCCTTGCTGTCAGGTGGAGAGCTGCAGGTTAATCAAGGTGTTAGTGCTGCTTCAGACGTTTTCTTAACAACGACTGCCGACGATATAACTGTCAATCAAGACATTGCAACTAATGATTTAGCTGACAGAATCTTGATCGTTGGGGCTGACGAGCTAAATCTGAATGCTGAGCTGTCTCGGGGGACTGAAGGTAGAGTGATCAGTGTTTCCAATCTAAATGGCGAACTGATTATTTTGAACCCTCAGAATGCTGGCGATACGTTTGCTTTGACGGACCTCAACGATCAGAACCAGAATTTTGAATTCACCTTCGGGCAACCCGGTGAGCAAGGATTCACAACCACTGTTTTCTTTGGTGTTTCGTTGGATTCGTATATCTCAAGTGGATTACTGCCTGATTTTGATGTGCTTGACTTCGTAGTGCCAGAAACGTCGGCCAGTCTGACCGAGGTGTTATTTGCAGGTGGGGTAGAGGATTTTGAGTCGCGATCGGTTTTCTTTGATTCTGCCGGCGGCCAAACTTCGATTGTCAATCAGAGTCAGCCAATTAATGGCGCGAATGATTTGTTGCCACCATCACCAGCGAATCCGATCGCCACAGCATCTTTTACGCTCGACTTCTTGAACACGAATCCAGAGTTTCGCAATGTTGCATTCGTGTTTAATGATGCCGGGATCAACATTTTTGACAACGCCGTAACTGCTGACGGCGTACGGGATTTAAATGTTGCGGTTGAAGATTTCATTGGACTTGCAAACATCGGTACATCGCCGGTGATTACTGTTGAACGACCGGAATTTGAAACTCCTGAGCAAGTTGAGTTTATATCCGTTGCTGAGCCTGATTTCTTTCAATCAACTGTAGTTGCCGAACAACCACTGTTTACGCAAACGGTGCAAGAGAAGTTCTTTGTGGTAGTCTATTTTGAAAACCAAGCAGAAGCGGATGATTTTGAGTTTGTTTTCGAACAACTTGAAACCAGCGAGACCGGCGAAAAAGACTTCGATCAGCTTCGCGAGATATTGAAACGGTTTGATAGCTTGGACTTTAAGACGGACGATGCAAGTGAAGCTTTGGACGCCAATAAAATTCGCCAGATTTTTGAAAAAGCAGATTTGAATCTCGGGGAAGACGATGAGCAATGGCGCGAGGCATTCTTGGAATGGTTGAAAGAGAAAGAACTTAACGATGAATCTCCAGAGGTTCCTCGTGGAGTATTTAAGATCATCGAAGTAGAAAATGGAAAGGCAGTCATTCAGGGCGATGATATTGATCGCCGTTTCGTTCCTGAACCAGGCAATAAGGGGGCCCAAGACTACCCGTTTGACATACCGTCTAACGACGTAAATCCTCCGGATCTTGAAGATCCTTTGAGGCTTACTCCACCAGTTGATGGTCAAAACGAAGGTGCTTCGACGCAGCCAACTTCTGGTCGGCTTTCGCGTTGGGCGGCAATGTTGGCAGGGAAGACGGCGATTGCAGATCAGACCGTTGATGATACTTCATTGCTAAGTGACAACAGTGCCACGATTGCAGCGACTTCGTCTGCGATGGGGTTGTTGGGGCTAGTGCTGCAACGCAATGCAACCAGAAACCGCACGGCTTCGGATGAGATTGAAGATTTTGCGAAATTAAAATCGGAGAGCCCCAAAAGAAACATTTTTTCCAAAGCAGCGCGTTTCGGAAGGCGGAATAAACAGGCTTTGCGAGAAGAAAACCAAAACTAGAACGCGTCCATACAAGTTGGGCCGGCGAGCGATTTCGGTGGCTCATTTGGGAAGAGCATGTCTAAGAAAAATGAGATGCAGGACACAATTTAATTGACTGAACTATTGTAGATTTATTGTTTGAGTAGCAACTATGGCTGAAAAATTAACTTGCGAGCAATGCGGACAACCCATGATGGATGGGATTTGTGTCAATCAGCAATGCAGTTTGACGACTGGCGATTCGGAAATGGCATTGGGGAGCTTGTCACCCAGTGATGTGTTGTCGGAGATGTCACAGATAATTGATTACACGGGAACCATTGGTGTTGCTCCGGAAGAATTTAATTCGGATTTTGGGCAGGATTCGTTGGTTGCCAACGAAGATGATAGCGCGCAGACGCGGATGATTGACGACGATTTCTATAAGCAAATTCAGGAACATTTTCCAGCTGAGAGTGGCAGTAAGTCGGCAAAAGGTGATTCCGCCGTACCAGGATCCGCCAGTCGTGGACCCAATGCTGAAGTTTCGCCAACAGTTAGCTTGCAATTAGATCAAGCAAGCTATTCGGTCGAAGAATTCGTACCACCAGTTCGAGACATTCGGTTTCCTTCGGACACCGCTTCTCTCGACCAGATTCGAGAATTGGATGAAGCTGATATCGAAGGTGATGAGTACCACATTGTGGATAAGCTAGGGGAGGGTGGTTACGGCGTCGTGTTCGAAGCTGAGCAAACGGCTCTAAACCGCCCAGTGGCGATCAAGGTCCTCAAGCCTAAGCGTAGAAAAACTGGTTCCAGATCCAATGGCCCAAGTGGCAGCGGCAGTGGTAGTGGTACAGGAACCGGCGAGTTGCAGCGGCGTCGCGATCAGTTTTTGCACGAAGCAAAAATCACTGCTCGATTGCAACATCCGAACATCGTGCCGCTATACGACTTCGGAATTAACTCGACCGGCGAGTTGTTCTATTCAATGAAAAAAGTACAGCGCCGCCCTTGGTCGGACGTACTTCACAAGCCCGCTCGGTTGCTGAATATTGCTGATAGCGATGTTGATGACTTGGCGGAGCGACAAGCTATCTCTCGCAATATCGAGATTTTCTCCCGAGTCTGCGAAGGAATGGCTTATGCCCATTCAATGAAAGTCATTCACCGCGACTTAAAGCCCGATAATATTATGATCGGCGACTACGGCGAAGTTTTGTTGATCGACTTCGGCATGGCTTTGGATCTCGCTGCAGCCTCTAAAGACTTTAGTGCAGGTGGTACGTTGGTTTACATGGCCCCAGAAATGGCGGAACATTTTACCAAACAGAAAGAAATTCAGGTTGCCGCTCAAAAAACCGCTAAGCGGATGGGCGTTGAAAAAGGAACGGTATTCCTTGATAAAAGTAACCTCATCGGGATTGGAAAACTGGCCGAACAACTCGTGCAAGAGGCCGCCGACAAGGACGTGGTCGAACTTGCCGAAACTTTAATACGTTTGTCGGGCGAAGAGAAAGAACTGGCTGACAAGATCAGTTATGCGAGTGATATTTATTTACTTGGGGCTGTTCTTTATCAAGTGGCTGTTGGCCATCCACCTCATTATTTCCCGTTAGCAGCTTGTAAAAAAGGTGCGTTGGAAAAGTTCCAAAAAGAACTATGGTTGGCCTCGCGCAATGGTTTTCAGCAGTACTCGAAGATTACAGATCCGTTGAGATTGTCGTTGCGGGCAATTGCAATGAAAGCAATGGAAACGGATCCAAACGATCGGTACCAGACGGTAGAAGAATTACAAGAAGCCATTCGTGGTTTCCAGTTGCAAGTTCAAAGTATGGAACTTGCTGAAACCGGTAAGGAAGAATTGGCCAAGTCAAAAGGCCGTGAAGACTACCAGCATCTGTTGCCGGCTTTGGAGTCGTTTCGAGGGGCGAGTGAACTTTGGCCTGAAGGTGAAGAAACCAAAGTTTTGCAGCGCGAAACTGCTTGTGAGTATGCGAATCGTGCCCACGACCGTAAGGACTTCGATGCAGGGCTCTCAATTCTGGACGAATACGTACTGGATTTTCAACAGCAGGACGAACCCGTTTTGCAAGCGCGTGAGAAGCTGGCCAAGGGTAAGCAGATTCGAACTCGCAACCGCCGGCTAGCGATCGCGGGTTGGATAGCGACCGTTGTGATTCCGTTCATCGCAATTGGCTTAGCAATTCCTGTTTTGAGTCAAGCCAGAAATGCCAAGGCTGCAGCAGCAATTGCCAAGCAGGCAGAAAAAGAAGCCAATCATAAACTGACTCAGGTTCAGCCAGCACTGGCCAAGGCTCGCAAGGATATCGAGGAAGCCGATGCAAAGGTCGCTAAAGCAAATCAAAAGGCTAAGGACGCAGATGATAAAGCTATAGAAGCGAATGCCCTCGCTGAAGGAGCCAACAAGTTGGCAGAGGAGGCTAAAGCTCTTGCTAAGACCGAAGCTGAAAATGCACGGCTTGCGAAAGTTAAATCGGATGACGCATTAAAAAAGTTGCTTGAAAATACCGATAAACTGGCCAAAGCTCAGGAAACATTAAACGTAGCAAAAGAAGCTGAGAAAAAGAGTAAACAGCTCGCAAATAAGTACCAGTTTGATGCAGACTTTGGTGAATATAATTCAAGCGTCCTTACTATTCCGCTGGACTTCCGAACCAGCAAGCTAGAGGAAGCGAAATCGAAACTGAATAACTTGGTCTCGTCCAATGATACTCAACCACAATTCAAAAACGGTTGGTTGGTTAAGCACTTTGCCAAACGACTCGGCGCTGGTCAACGTGTTCAAGTATCTGAAAATGGGCAAGTCTTGAAATTACTTGCGATCCCGCAATCCGAAATTGGTCAATCTTTGGCGATCGGAGTAGAAGCAGGAAGCCCCGCAATTTGGAACGTAAATGCTGATGGACAAGTAGAAAAACGCAATCTCGAAATTCCTGCCATTGGCCAAGTTATGGATGCATCCATTTCCGCCAACGGAAACTGGTTGGCTTTGGCGATGGAATCAACCGACGCCAAAATCGGCGGTAATGTCGTTTTAATGAATTTAGATGATGGCAGCCGAGTTAATTTGCCTCAAGAAAATGTTGAGAAGCTTGCGGGCTGTCGTTACGTACAGTTCGCAGATCGAGAAAATGATCGCATGATCGTCGTTGAAGAAATCAAAGGGCATTTTGATTTAAAGCATCGGGTACATGTTGTTGAGTACCAACTTGTAGATCAACAATTGAACGAAGTTTCGCGCACGCCAGTCAGGGCTACGGAGCGAAATGAAGGACGAGTAGAGTATTTAGCGAACATTCGGTGGATCGATGGTCAGGCAGTAACAGGAATTGCATTCGCGTCGCTATCGGACGGAGGAGATGAGGCCAAGCGTTTGCAAGTTGTTACGGGCAATAAGGCTTCGGTTGCCATTAGTCCTCAACATTTTCCAAGTGCGTTGCTGGTTGGGCAACACGGCAAATTGTTTTGTGGGCGGTTGGATGGAACAGTCGAGTATTACAATCGGAATGATTTACAGTCAGGTTCAACGCCGCTTCGCAATCTGAATCTAAGTGAGATTGCTGTACTAGTCCAAGTAACCGATGGTCGATTGATTAGCGGTTCAGAGAATGGCAAGATTGTGATCTGGAATGCTGATTTGAGTTTCTCAAAAGAAGTTGACGGTCAACAGGGTCAACTTTCAGCTTTGGTGATTGCTGGAGCCGATGCGCAAGACGGCTTACGCATGTTGAGCGGTGATTTGTCAGGTGGTATCAATTATTGGAAACCAGAAACGGGACTTGGCGATGCGATTCTGGACAAGACTATTCCAGCTACTGTTAGTTGCGGAGCGATTGACCAAGGGCTCGCAGCCGGTGCGGTGCCAGCTACTGCCTTTGGAGCCGGGGGAGAGGTCTACTACTTCGATTCTGAAGCGATGGTGAAACGAGGTGGTGGTAAAAAAGTTGGTGATAAATCAAACGGGTTACAGTTAGGAGCAACATTTAGTTTTCGATCTCCTTTCGAGTCGTTTGATACTGCCTTTAATGATTTCGATTCGATGGGAATTATCGGTAACTTTTTTGTTGTCATGAAAGACGATGGCACGTTGTTCACGGCGCTGATCAATAAAGGCCAAGGGCGACAGGAATTGCCTTCCTCAAATGTTCGGAACTTTCGTTGTCGCGATTTTGATCAAATGAATCAAGATTTTGTGCCACTATTGAGCTCTGTGTACAATCAAGATTATTTTTACACCAATGATCCGGCGGATGAAACTCAGTTGTTGCTGTGGAACCGAGCTGGCAAGAATTTTTCTGTAAAACCAATTGAATCGTATGAGTTCGATGGAGAAATCAAACGCCTGGCAATGTCCAACGATGGCCGTTGGTTAGCAGTGGTTCGTTTGGCAGACCGTTCGTCAGGACAATATTTTGCTGAAATTTTTAATATCACAGCTGGATCAGGAGAATTGTCTTTAGCTACAACAACCCAAACGTATCGTGTTGGTGATCCAGCGTTCGTTGGGTTTTCTGCGGATAGTAGGAAGCTAATGTTACACAGTCATAAGCTTGGTACTGACCGAGAGACTTGGGTCGAGCAATGGCAGTTAGCTGGAAGTGTTTGGACGTTGGATCTGCCGCGTCGTAAAGTAGCTAACCGTAAAATTGACGTGATTGATTGGAAGTCTAATGGCCAAGCCGAACAACTGGTCACTCGTCTGAATCGAAAATTTTACTTGAGCCCTTTGACGACGGACGCTCAGGACAATTTGCGACAATCTTTTGTGACAACCGGTTCAGGGCGATTGCGAAAGGTTTTGTCGGCTAGACAGGAAGATCAGTTTTACGTGTTGACGTCTAACCATTTAGCTCGTCATCAAGGTTTAGAATCGGTCAAGGAAGTTAGCCAATTGGGCAAGTCGGTGATCGAAAATGCTCGTGACATGCGAGTGTTCGGTGAGCAGATAGTGATTTTAGATCAAGCTGGGTTCCATCTGTTCGACGAAAAATTGAATTATGTTTCGTTGTTGGCGAGCCGAAAACCCGTGGTTGACGCAGTTGCGCTTTCAAACGGTCGATTGGCAATTCAGTACGACAATCAATTATGTCGGATTTGGGATGTGAGCGGCGAGACACCACGAGGCGTAGGGCGGGTTGAACGAGTATTGAATGTTCAATTAAGTCCGGATGGTAAATGGGCAGCATGCCAGATCGGTGAAGAGTTACGAGTATTTGATATTCGTATGAATTTTAAAGATCCGAAGCAGGTAGTTCCACTATCCAAAAGTGTTTATCATTGGTCCGGAAAAACGGAATCCAAGTTAATCATGGCCAGTGAAAAAGATGGAGCTACTGAATGGGTGGAAGTTGATCCAGCGACTGGTAAAAAAATTGTGCGTCGTGATTTGCCGACGAATTTGGCAGGAGTGACTGATTTTGCTCTGGCGCCGCTGACGGAACGATTCGTAGCAATCGTGCAGAATTCTGGCGATGTAGATTCTCTGTCAGTTTGGGCAACAGGAGCGAATCCTCTTCGAATGAACAAGGAAGAGCATGAATTCGATGTTGCCGGTATTGAAAGGATTGATTCAATTTCTTTCAGCGAAATTGCTCAGGAAAATCTAGATGCGGTTGGAACGAGAATGGCTGTGCTGGGTGGTGCCGCCAATGAAGAGGCAGTGCCACGAATTTACTTGGCCGCCAAACAAAAACAGAATTTAGCTGACCAGAAAAAAGGCGATCAACCTATCTACCGTTATCGCGTAGTCGAAATCGAGGGTGCATTGCAGTTTAGCGCTAATGATGGGTTGAAGCTGAGCGATTTAGATTTCGCAGGTGATGGGAAGTCATTGTTGCAAGTGCATAAGAAGGGTACTCAAACCTTGATCAGTCAATGAGACGGTGAAATGGTTTTTGTTCAATAAAAAACCAACGCCACTCGACATGAGTGGCGTTGGTCTATTAATTATAATTAATTGAAGCTCGAGAAGTTTTTAGCGATACAGGTTTATCGCATCACTCCGATGCGAACCGCAGATGTGCGACCTGTGAAGTGCCCTTCGACATATTTCACTTGAGTCATTCCAGCGTTGCTGTTAACCACTTGGACAACATGTCCGTCATGGTCGTTAGTCGAGATGTACAGCCGGTTTCCGGTTGGGATATGGTAGTTACTGCTATGTCGCATTGAGTAACCTTGTTGGCTGAACAGCGTAATGCGACCACGAAGCATTTTTGAACCG
>CAZHCH010000039.1:8553-28005 GCA_964530985.1 uncultured Pirellulaceae bacterium
TTGAACCGCCTGCACTGTCATTTTCACTGTCGGGGGATGGGTTTTCTAGCTTGGGTTCCGAAGAATTGCCAGCCTCTTGGATTTTTGAACCGGCAGCGCTATCATTTTCACCGTCAGAAGATGGTTTTTCTAGCTTGGGCTCCAAAGAATCATCCATGTCACTGCCAGCCCCTTCACCTTCACCTTCACTAGATCCTTCCGCTTCGGATTCGGTGGTGCCTTCTGAACCACCTTTTAAAGGTTCTGGAATATCGTCGTCCTTTTTCTTGGCGACCGCTGGGCATATGTTATATGCTTCCAATGCCAAGTTTCGAACGTCGAGTGAAGGCTCGTAGTAGCAACCGGGACGTTTTGGGTCGGGCTCAAAAGCCATCTTGCGGAGCTCTTCGCGGATTTTTGAATTGCAACAAGACTTGCAACCATCAGATCCATCTTCCATGCAGGCTTCGCAGGAACCATCGCCGATTATATCGCAAGGCATTCCATCGCAGCCACTGCAATTGCTTTTGCCGCAACCGCATACTCGGTCCTTACGACGTTGTTCACGTTTTTGTTTCCGTGCTGCCTTCGCATCTTTTTTCTTTTTGACAGCATCACATGATGGGCAATCTTTGTCTTGTGGTTCGCTTTTTGGGCCACAAATTTTACAGTAGCGAGACTTGCGTTTGCGTTTCTTACAAGTGGCTTTACGCCCTCTGGCATTACATGTTTCTGAGCCACAACCACACGCGCCGGCAGGACTGGCGTAGGGGTCGTGTTCGTAATATTCGTCCTCTGGGTATCCAAAACCAGCGGCGCCTTGGGCGGCGTAGATAACTGCTTGAACGGCTGTTTTTCGAACTTCGACATTGAAATCCTTCAGGCCTTCCATGATCGCTTTGGCGACAGCAGGGTCTTTGCTACATCCCAAGCTGGCCAAGTAATCGAGTGCCTGTTGTTTTTTAGGAGCTAAGTCTTGATCTTTTTTAACCGCTGCTGCTAGTTTAAGCAGCTCACCGAGCTCGGCGTTTTCTTCGTCGGCGACGTCCCAAGGCTTATTACGTTTTCTTTCTTCTTCTTCGAGTAGTTGCGCCTCGAGTTCAGCCTTCTTGGCTTCAGCTTCTAGTTTCTTTAATTCTGCTTCCTTGGCCTTCTCTTTTTTCTCTTTTTCTTCTTGATTTGCTTTTTCGCGCTGGCAGCGTTTGCAGGCGGCTTCTGGCAAAAGTTTGCCTTTGAGTTTGCAAGCATCGCAAACTTTTTTGGCTTTATCGCTGATAACGCCGTTTTCAGCACGATCACGAATATTTTTCAGGGGTGAAAAGATGGGTTCACCTCGATCGCGATCCTCAGAGCCACCAAAAATTTGTGAATACGTAGGGGTTGGCCCAACACACAGCACGGCCAAAGCGACGATAATAATACGTACCATTGTAATCTCAATTCTTACGATAATCCGAAACATACCAGTGTTGATACTGTTACTCGACGTAACGGTAGTTACAGTTGAAGTGCTTCGGGCCTGTCGGGATGACCCATATAGATAGGTATTTCGGAGAATATCAGAAATCCGATAAAATCGGAGTCTTTTGACAGTAGCTTCACGCGTTAATAACATGAGCTTAAACTGTTCAGCGCTTGAACCGAGTAAATGGGAATGTGATTGGGAATATCTACTAATGGCAAATAAGAAACGCGTTAAATCACGGAAAGACGGGGGACAGACGCCTCCAACCAAGCAATCTTCTCGTCGGCAGCGGTACCGTGCGCAACAAACCAAAAGCTGGATGAGTTTTCTTGGAAAACTAGCATTGTTTTTCGTGCCCGTGACTTTGGCTTCCATCTGGCTGGTTTGGTTGTTGATTGGTTTTGGGACTGAGTTGCCAGTTTTGGTGTTGGATCTAGAGAAACGTGAGACCAGCGACCCAACTGAGCCTAAGCGGCAACGCGTTTGGAATTGTGAAACTTACGGTCAAGCTTGGAAAGATGGCTTTATCCAATTGCCAGAAACGATCACCTTTGGTGGCCCCAATAAAGATGCGTTGGTAATTTTCAACGACCTACTGGCAACGACTCGAAGAAACACCGATGGCGAAGCTGAGCCTTGCGTGTTCATGCCAGCGAATGAAGAAGAGCACCAGTCGCACGCTTTTTTTGGTTTATTGAATGATTCAACGTCACAGTACCAACAACAGTGGAAGCCTTTTAAAGATTACCTGAATGGCATTTTGAAACAGTTGGCAGTTCAGACACCCAGTGGTAGTGACAAACGTAAAATACTACTGGCATTAGATATCGACCATCCCGATTTGCCCGGACGGTTGCCGCCACAAGCAAATCAGTTTGTTGGTTTGTGTAAAAGCCAGTGGGAATCGTTGACAGCAGAATTAGCTGAGACGTTTCCGCAGTTTGATGTTTACGTATGGCTGTCACATGCACCAGGGCAAAAAAGCTACTGGAATTCCAATTGCGACTATGTGGAGTCGTTTTTTAAGCATCGCTTTGAACGAGGCTTGACCGGTGACGTTTGTATAGAAATTCCTTTGCAACAGCGAAGCAAGCGAGACGTTAGCTATTTAAATTTAAAACAATATATGGGTAAACGAGTCGCATCGGATGCTAGTAATCACTATCTAATCCAAACGCCGACGTTTTTAGAGCCCAAAAAAATGGTTGACTTTCCATTGCTGCGATTCAGCAATCCACTGCAAAGTGCTGTGGCTGAGCCGGGCAAAATGTTTGGTTATTGCAAACGAGATAAGCTTCCAGAGCTAGACAAGCTATGGGAAAAGTATCACCGCGTTCGACATGAATACGAATGGACGATAAGCAATCCATTGGCCATTCAGCAAACAAACATGTTGTTGCTACAGATGGAGCGGTTGTGGTATGAAGGCAAAGGGAAAACCGAGTTGTTTGCTGCTTTGAGTGAGCGTGTCAGTAAGTTGTTGG
This sequence comes from uncultured Pirellulaceae bacterium, assembly GCA_964530985.1. Taxonomy (GTDB): domain Bacteria; phylum Planctomycetota; class Planctomycetia; order Pirellulales; family Pirellulaceae; genus Mariniblastus. The sequence goes on from CAZHCH010000039.1 coordinate 11,482, forward strand.
ACACCCATTATACGATCAAGCCAGTGCAGCACTCAATAAGTGATGCCTTGGCTGATGCTCAGCGAATGGACGATAAGTTTGCAGCTCCGAATGAGTTCCAAACAGATTGGCTGTTGACTTTGCCAGACTACAATTTGTTACCTAAAGGTGATGAACGAGCAGCACTTGAAGGTAAAAGTGATGCTCGCAAAAACGACATTAGAAAGTGGCAAGCGAAGTATCCAGACTGGCGAGGCGTGCACATGGTCTGGCAGTCTTTACTTACACCGCCAGGCGGGATCATTGATCGAGAGATGATCCAGCGAGGTTTGAATTTATTGACTGATGAACAGACTTTAGCCAATAAAAATACACAGACTGTTGAAGGCGTTGTTTTTGACGAGGTGATGTTCATGCAGCGCCTAGTTGATGAACTCATATGGCCAGATAAAGAGCGGCACAGCAACGCGCATGCGAATTTTGAGCGGTTGATTCAATCTGCATTGGTCACACGTGATAAGTCAAATCGTTTTATAGCGATGTTGAACCCGGTACTAACGGATCAGTTCGCAGTCGAGTTTGAAAAACTTGAATCAGAGCGTCGGCTTTACGAAGATAGATTGTTTGCTCACGATGACCTTTCTAGTATTCAATATTCTCAACTCATTGAAAAATATGAATCACTTATGAGCTCGAGCGAAAATTGCAAGCGAAATTTTGCTGCCGCACAACTTAAGCTGTTAACCAGTATTCACGACTTTCGCTATCGATTGGTTACGTTGGCATCAGCTGATAATGATGCCAGTGAAACAAATTGGATTAATGAGTACTTCACGAAAGCTCGTGATTTAAGTTATGCAAACATTGACGCATTTTTTTCATCCGAACCCACTGCAGAGCTGTATTCGAAAGCTGCCGCAGATCAACCGTTTCTTCTTACGGGACGTTGGCCCGATGAAGACTTGATGGTTTATAAGGATAAAGGACGTGACTTAAATTTGGGCGTAGCGGACGGAAACTTGTTGGGGCGCCGGTTAGTATTTTGGTCGGAACTTCCATTGCAAGATCGACGACGGTTACATGAAGGTTTGTCTACTCAGTATGTCACACTGGATAATGATGAAAGCGGTGACGTGGATTCGGCCAATGACGCTCAGGTATCTTTGGTGACTGAACAGGGTGGTTTGCAAGAATCATTAGTTGCAGTGCTGCGTGAACTCCCAATGATGCAGGCCACGACCGAACCGGTGAATGTGCCCAGCAGCGAAGAACAGTTCTTTATGCAAGTGGCAGCGAAATCTAGCCAGCTTATCCCGATTATAGATTACTCCGAAACAGGGCAAACGTTGGCGGAATTGGTTAACGGTTTTTATGCGAGAAAGTCGAACTTAGACTTTCGGCGGACTTCGTATGATCTTTGCGGAACGAAAGTCGGAGATAGTACCTACGTACAAAAATCGCTGAAAATGCATCAGCAGCTTATTGAATCTCGCCTAAGCGAGTTGAGTAATCGGCAAGCAGACCCTGAACTTAGCTTGATTCGAGATCGTGTCGGCGAAGTGTGGCGCGATACGTACGACAAGACAGCTAAGCCAACTTGGCAAGAAAGATTGCTGCAAGTGGATGAATTTTGCAAAGCGTTTCGTAGCTGGGATTGGGATCGGGAAAAACAACAGGCCGTGAGTCGGTCACTGGTTGATCCAATGAATAGCGAGATTGATCAAGACAACAAAATGTTGTTTTCGGTTTCTGCCGTCGGAGCAGAATTCGACAAAATTACTGGTTCAGTAGTTGATCGATCCAAGCTAAGTCGGGTTGCTTTGTCGACGCAAGAGTTGGCCGAGGCACGTGTGCGATTGAAATTGTACTTACGCGGACACCATCACGAATTGGAAACCCAGGCTGCACACCGGATTAAGATCGATCGATTAACCGTGAAGTTAAAGAATCAGTCTGTTCACGGAACTAAACTGCGGGTGCAACGCGCAGCGAAGGCACCAGTGCTTGGTCGAGTGAAAATCCTGATCGATTGTTCAAACAGTATGGGATCTGGCGAAAATAGTTTGATGGAGCGATCTAAGAAATATGTTAAAGGTTTTTTAGAATCAGCAGCTGGGCGAGCTGATATTGAAGTGTCGCTGTATGCGTTTGGCGTCTCTGTGCATCACGATGGCAAGGGCGTGGAATCCATCAATTCTGCACAGTTGAGTGCGTGGGCACAAGTTAATCCAAATGACGATGTCTGGCGGTATCAAGGAAATGGCAATCGCTTGGATACTTCGACACAAGCTGGTTTTACCGACGCCGTAGCGCAATTAAATGCATTTGGCGAGACACCGATTCTTGCCGCATTAGATGTGGCGATGGAAGAAAAAGTAGATAAGTCTCAGTTGTTGGTTTTGCTAACCGATGGCTTTGAGTACTCGAAAGAAAAAGGTCAGTACGATCCACGTAGCTTTCATGCACAACAGCGCTATGCAAAGGTTCGTGGCCAGTTGAACGAGCCTTTGACAGATTTAGTGATTTTTAATATGACCTCAGTGAACGTTGGAGTACAGCAGCAGTTGAGTGATTTGACGCAAGAACAACAAAGCGTTTTGAGGAAACAATTCGCATCTTCGATAAGTTCTAGGTTTGGTTTGTCAGAAATCGTTAAGCGTATCGGCAAAATCAACGCACTTGCCGATGTTCGTGATGTAGGCAATGGTAAAAATTTGAATCGTTTAAAACAGTTTTTTGATGGTGTATTGCCCCGACCGGTCGTGGAAAGAACACCACCTTTTGGTTCGTTGCAAGACTTGCCGACCGAACAGCCTGGTACCGATATGATTCGCGTGGTGCAACTTGGCCCTGAGGATCGACCAAAGTCTTGGCAATTGGGAATGCGTTTCCAAACGGATTCGCGGATTAAGATTTTTAATAAGACTGACAGGCAGTGGACGACGAATCAACAGACTTATGGTAATGAACGGTTGGATTTTGTTTACAACCCCGTGCGGGGGTCGTTCAAGCTGGTGACAGACTGGGAGCAAAAAGATGACAGTAAGGAGTTTGCGGTAGGTTCGCAGCAATTGCTGATTCATTCATCTCCAACGCGAATTGATAAGCCAAGTTTTTTAGTCGCGTCGACTGAGTCTCAGTCGCTGACGCCAGCGCCGGCGATGATTTGGGCGGTGCTCAGCCAGAAAGATCAGCGTAAACAAATGTTGTTGCAGGACTTCAATCTAGAAAATCAAACTCGCTCGAACGTGCATCGTATTGAATTTCCAGAGGTCGAAGAAGTTTGGCGAGACGAAGCGATTTTTAAGCAAGGCTTGCCGATCGATTTGACTCTCCACTGGCTTGATCGATTCCCAGCAGATTATTGGTCTAAGCTGAACCTTGCAGATGTCAGTGACCAATTGGTGATTGCAAATGAGAATGGTGTTCAAGTGAAACTAGAACAAGATCGTTTTGTTTCGTTGGCGAAGCTATTTCGGATGGATACAGTTCCGTTCAAAGGATTTGACTTTAAACTGCAATATAAAAACCTCGACGATGGCAACTTTAAGTTGATTACTCGGATTAGTTTTCCTGAAGAAGCTGATAACTTACAGGTCAAGGATCTCGATCGTTGGATGGTTCAAGTGCTATCATCCGACGGCACCACGTTGCACCGAGGCTGTCGGCTCGAATCCAAACGGCACTATATTTTGAAAAGCCAATCCGCAGGCGGTCAAAAGTTGGCTGAAATTGAACACGAACTATCAGTAGATCGAGAAGTTTTGAAACGAACCGGCGGTCATCTGGGCTTCGCGAATCTCGACGAAGTCGAAGCAGGAAATGCTAATATCACTTTAGTGCCGTTTCCAAAATATGACGATTGACCACTTTAGGAGGGTCTTCCATTTTTTGGAACAACGGTGTCAAGCCATGGTCTTTCCAGCCAGAGCCAAACTTACTGCTGCCGCACCGCATGTGCGCCTTACGTAAAGTAAAGCACTCACCTGTCCTGCTGATCTAGCAGCCGTCGCGCTAGGTTTGGAGAGTTTGCTTACAGATCAACTCGTGTACTTTATTTTATTTGTTCAAGTAGTTGTAAGGTTTTCTCACGAGGTTACGTCTCCAATACACACACAAGCTGGTCAGTATGTCAATGGAGACAACAATGTACTCAGAATTCACAAAGCGATTATTGAATGCGTCGAACGGATTCGATTTCGTGGCTGCTCATTTCGCTTGCGAAAAAGATAAATTCTCCGCGTCAAATCCAAATGGTTTTGTAAATCTGGGCTCAGCTCAGAACTTTTTAGGTAAGACGGCGATCGAGTCGCGGTTGCAATCTCTCGACTGGAATTTGGCGGACACTCCTTATCGCGATTTTGCTGGGACCGAAAGTTCAAGAACAGCGGTAGCGAATTATTTACAGGAGATTTCCGGGCGGAGCGTTGATCCAAATCACGTTGTGATCGGCAACGGACTTGTGAGTGTGCTTGAAGCGATCGGTATTGCGATTCTTGATGCGGGTGACCACGTGCTGGTGCCGACCCCAGTTTTTCCCGGTCTAATAACTGCACTGACATCTCGCACTAAAGTGAATTTCATCCCGCTGGAAACAACCGCGGATGAGCAGTTTCGACTTTCACCGTCTGTTCTTCAGGCAAAACTAGAATTCGAATTGAAGCAAGATCGTCCAGTGAAAGCAGTGTTGCTTTGTTCGCCAGGCAACCCAATCGGACAAGTATTTACGGCGGAACAAATACAACAGTTTGTGAAGATAGCAGAAGATTTTAACGTCGCATTGATTGTCGACGAGATTTACGCGTCGAGCTGTTTTGACGGCGTAGATTTTGTGAGCGCGTTGACGGCTAATTCAGATCACGTCATTACAATCGGCGGGCTCTCCAAAGACTTTGGACTCGCTGGTTATACGACTGCCTGGGCTTGTACGAGTAACGAATACATCATCAAGGCCTTGCAGAAACAAAGTCATTTCTTTCGGCTATCGGCTCCGATCCAGCGAGCGATTGAAACGTTCCTTGAGCCGGAGTGGCGAGTCCCATTCACTCAATCCAATCGTACAAAGCTAAGTCAACATTACACGGACATGAGCACCGTACTGAATGAACTGGGCGTCGAGGTAACACCTGCTCAGGCAGGCTTGGTCGCGTGGCTTGATTTTCGTTCTTATCTGAAATCCGCTGATGACGATGGTCAGTTGGCACTGTACCGCTATTTGCTCGAAGAACATCGGGTTCATTTGAGCCCCGGGTCAGGCTTCCATTGTCCAGCACCAGGTTTCTTTCGAATCTGTTTTAGCCAAGAACAAGAAACGCTTCGCGAGGGCTTACGAAGAATTCAGCATGGACTGCGTCAGTACCAGAACAATAGCACTACAAAATTTATGGAGGTTTGAAGCGATGATTGTCAGAAAATTTATGGATCACAAAGAGCAATTACAGGTCTTCGTTGAGAACACCGTTAATTTAGTAATGCAACGTTTGAGTGAACAAGTGGGGCAGAGCATCGGCTGCATCTATTCCAATGACATTGTTGAAGAAGCTCTCGTCGACTTGCTTTACCCGTTTGCCGAACGTTACTCTTTCGAATCGGAGACAATTGCTCGCGAATTCGTTAATGATTACTTGCCTAAAATCTCCGTCGCCTGCCAGATTGATGCCGAGCGATATCAAACCGAGGATCCGGCTCTTGAAAATCTCGACGAAGTGTTTTACGCCAGCAACGGATTCTGGGCCACGGTAGCCTATCGAATCGCCAACGCATTGTTGAAGTTGGGAGTGCCGATTATTCCGCGTGGGATCTCTGCGGTTGCTCATTCACGAACGGGCGTCGACATTCATCCAGGTGCGACGATCGAACCCGGATTGTTTATCGATCATGGAACAGGAATCGCGATTGGCTGCACGGCCGTGATTCATGCCAATGTCAACTTGTACAACGGCGTTGTGTTAGGAACTCGTAGCAAGCCGCGAAAGAAAACCGATGCAGCGTCTGCAACGATCAAGAAACGCCATCCAACCATCGAAAGTAACGTCAGTCTTTATACTAACGCATTCGTCGGTGGCGACGTTGTGATTGGTTCGGGAACAACTGTAGGTGCATACGCATTTGTCTGTCACGATGTTCCGGCCGACTCACTGGTGATTGGCAAAACGAGTGAAGACAAGCAAACGGTGATCTCAGAAGTAGCTCCTGTCTTGCCTGCACCAATCGAATTACATGATCTGACAAACGTCAGTTCCATATAAATACAGCGAGCATTTCAAAACCGATGTTAGTATCAGAGCTGACTAGTTTCTTTAAGAATCACTCAGTTGGCTCGCGACCACACTACGACAACACCCGTTGCGACGCTGGAAAACTGCCGAGAATTGTTAGTTGGGGCTGCCCAGTTTCGTCGCGTTTGCAATGTGCTCTCGCTTCGCCCAGCACTTGTTGAACTTGCTGGTCGTCGCGGTGCCCGGCAAGATCGGCGAAAAAGGTGTACTCCCAGTTTTCTGTTTGGCTGGGGCGTTTGTCCAAGTGCGTTAAGTTGATGCCCTTCTTCTTAAACACTTCTAGCACGTTCACCAAACTGCCCGGCGCGTCGGCAGTGCGGAACATGATCGTTGTCTTGTCATTGCCCGACGCTTGTGTAGTGCGGACGGACAAAATCAAAAATCGCGTCATGTTGTTTTGGCGATCTTCGATCTTTCGGAACAACGGTGTCAAACCATGAATCTCCCCAGCTAGAGCCGACCCAATCGCTGCCGCACCGCAATCGGGTTTTTGAGTCACCCGAGTTTTGACTTGTTCAATCGCATTGGCAATGCTACTAGCGGTGTGAATTCTAATTTGCGGATACTGAGTGTTTAGCCAGCGGCGACAAGTTTCCAACACCGGCGCAGTGCTATATACCTCACGGACTTCATCGGGTCGGCAGTTGGCCAATAAACAAGAGTGAATCTGTAGCTTTACTTCGCCATAAATTGAAACCGAATCGTGATAATCCATGAACGCATCTAACGTACCGTTGACGCCGCCGACGGAGGTGTTTTCGATGGGAACCAAACCGTAGTCGATCTGTTGGTCGATCACTTGGCGAAAGATACCACGAATTTCTTGCGAAGCATCAAAGGTAACGCTCGACCCAAATTGTCGCACCGCAGCGACGTGTGAGTGTTCTCCTTCTGGACCTAAAAAACCAATTCGCAACGGCTTTTCTAAAGCAAAGCTGCCACTCATCAATTCGCGGTAAATCCCTTCCAGCGTTCGGTTGGGCAACGGACCATCACTGAGCGACTCGATTTTTTTCAGCACCGCTACTTCGCGGTGAGGCGCGTAGATTGGCACGTTGGTTTGTCGTTTGAAGTTGCCCACTTCCACGACCAACTTGGCCCGTTCGTTCACCAAATCAATGATGTCGCTGTCGGCCTTGTCGATTTCGGCTTGCCGTAGAGCATCGTCTTGAAATCGTTGCACCGGACCGTCTGGTTGGTAAGTTCGCAACGGGTCGGCGACTGGGTAGCTGCCTAGCACATGCAAAGATTTGCAAAAGGCCTTTACCTCTCCCAGAATCATCGCCGTGGTCCCATCTTCGACATGCCCCAAAATATCGACAAAGAACGTGTAGTCCGTATCGACCATTTGGCTCGGTCGTTTTTCAATGTGGCTTAAGTTTATCGAATAGCGTTTAAACACGTCCAAAATATCAACCAGCGAACCAGGTCGATCGTCACATGTGAACATGACGCTGGTTTTGTCGCTACCGGTAGGAGCGGCCGGTTTTTTAGATAGAACTAAAAATCGAGTCACATTGTTTGGATTGTCTTCGATATTTTCGGCCAACACATTGAGATTATAAATCTGTCCTGCTTTGACGGATCCAACGGCAACCACACCATCGGCGGCGGCGAGCTTTGCCAGTCCTGCTGCTGCGGCAGTGCTTTGGGCAGCAATGCGTTCGGCAGTCGGCAAGTTTTTACTGATCCACTTGTCGCATTGCACCAGTGCTTCGGCTTTCGAATGAATCTCTTTGACATCGTTCAAGTCACAGTTGCCAAGCAATTGAAAAGAAATCGACGTTTGAATTTCACCACCGATTAACACTTGTCCGAAAAAGTCGTTGAATGAATCCAACGATTCGATGATTGCGCCGCCGGTACTGTTTTCGATCGGAACTAAACCGTACTCGACATGCCCGCGAGCCACTTCCTCAAACACACCCGATAGCGCCCGTAAGTTTTCGTAATCGACCGACTCACCAAAATGCTGCTCTGCGGCTTGGTGGCTAAAGGTACCTTCAGGCCCCAGATAGCCAACTCGAACGCGGCGAGCCAGACCGCGAGATGCCGCAAAGATCTCACGGTAAATGCCACGCAAAGCTGTCGCTGGGATGATCCCGTCATTTTTGGCGACCACTTCATCTAGGTTTGCCTTAGTAGCTTCATCACTGGCGGTAGCGTCTGTTGTGCCGAACCGCAATTTGTCGACCTCTAGCTCCGCCCGTTCGTTCAATCGCTTAACCAGGCGGTGGTCGACTGCATCAATGGCGACGCGCAGATTCTGAAGTTGAGGGGCGTTGGCTGACATATTTTTTAGTTGCTGCTATTTGGACAAAGGTGCCACCAAGGACGCAATAAACTGCGAGATTGTGACTGTCGATGATTTAAAACCATAGTCTAAACTGGATTATCGGATAAGTAAGCCAGTTGTCACCCATCCATGAAAAAAACGTTCCACTCAAAACAGAGTGGAACGCCCTTCCGAAGCTGCTCCTAAACGGGCAACCATACGTTTAATTTATAATATCCATCCAACCAGACCCGAGTGGCGGTCAAGCCAAATCCCCCGGGGTTTCAGGAAATCGCTAGCTCAGAGCGTAGGCTTGGATACCGTGCTCAGCCAAATCCAGTCCGCGTTGTTCCTCTTCAGCATCAACTCGCAACCCCATGGTGAACTTCAAGACCAAACCGAGGATCAAACAGAAGGCGAGGGTAAACACCCCGATTGAAACGATGCCAATCAGTTGAGCCATCAATTGATCGGTACTGCCCGTGTTGATCAAGCCTTTTGCGCCGAAGAGGCCAACGGCTAAAGTGCCCCAGATTCCACAAACTAGGTGAACGCTAATTGCGCCGACAGGGTCATCGATTTTTAGAAAACTATCGATGACGATCACGGCGATGTAAACCATCACACCAGCAATCGCTCCGATGATGATCGCGTCTAGGCCAGTCATTTGATCCGCACCAGCGGTGATGCCGACCAAACCAGCCAAAATACCATTCAGAGCCATCGACAAGTCAGGTTTACCGCCATGGAAAGTCGAACTCAGCGCTGCGGCCAATCCACCAGCAGCCGCAGCCATCGAGGTGGTTACCAAAACTAAAGAAACCAAGCCAGGATCGGCATTCAACACCGAGCCGCCATTGAAACCAAACCAACCGAACCACAGCAAGAATACTCCGATTGTAGCCATTGGCAGGTTACTTGGCGAAATTGCGACCGGCCGACCGTTGACGTATTTACCTAGACGTGGGCCAAGCAATATCGCCATCACAAGGGCTCCCCAGCCGCCAACGGAGTGGACCAACGTCGACCCCGCAAAGTCGTGGAAATCGGCTTTGGCCAGCCAGCCACCACCCCACTGCCAAGATCCCGTAATCGGGTAACTAATGGTAACGAACAGTAAACAGAAAACTAAAAACGTCCCCAGTTTGACTCGACCGGCAACTGCACCTGAAACAATTGTACAGCATGTAGCCGCAAACATAGCTTGAAAAAAGAAGTCCGAGTATTTCGTGTAATCAGCTTCGTATCCTTCAGCAGTCGATGCCTCGTTGAAAGCTTTTACTTGGTCAGGGTAAGCGGCGACTGCTGCTTCGTACTCCGCCTTTTCATCAGGCGTAGAGTCTTGTTTCAATTTGGGCTCTTGAGGAGCAGACGCGATTTCGGGGCCGTTGAGTAGAAATCCAAATCCTTCGTCAGCAATTTTGAAAAAGCCGATATCGGTCCCACCTTGGTTCTTGCCGTCCACCATTTTCGGCATCGTAAAACCAGGATACATCAAGTTGAATCCGATCACTCCGTAGGTGATCAAACCAATGCACACGATCATTGTGTTCTTAAACAGGATGTTGACTGTATTCTTAGATCGCGTCAGGCCACTTTCTAGCGTAGCAAAACCCAAGTGCATAATGAAAACCAACATCCCGGCGATCATGATCCACAGATTGTTAACCATGAACTTGGCGGAAATCGCGTAGGGTTGATCTGTGGCTGTGGGAGCCACTTCTTGAGTGGTTGAGGTAGCGGTTTCGGTAGTTATGGCTTTCACTTTTTCGACCGCAAGGGAGTCCTGTGCCATCATTGCAGTCGGTGCGCTAGCCATAGAAAAGCAGACGAGGATCGCCAGTGTTGTAACGAGTGGTCGCCAATATCGATGCGTCATTGCTTGTCCCCTTTTAAAATTGGATAGAGTATGGTTTTGTCAGCTCGGAAGGTTGAGCTTCACGTGTTCGAGAACTTTTAACAACTAAAATGCCAAAGTGCTTTTCCTGCCAAACTAAAGAAACAATCTCAAACCAAGCAAACTCCCAAAAAACTTTTTGGTAGAACTGCCATGCTTAATAATTGACCGTAGATTGCACGATTTTTTTGCTCAAGCAACTCGTAGTCGAACCCCGTTAATGTAGCAATTGTCCCTTTAACATGGAATAAGCGGCACTTTAAGTGGTGAAACGTTCCATTAAAAGGATTTTAGGGCATTTCGGATTGTATCGATTCTTGGTTGCTGCATATTTTTTAAACAACCCTTTTCCTTGTCGGCGTGCCTTGGTCGAGATCTGTTCGTTCAGTTAATTGAAGATGTAGCATCAATTACAAAGTCTCCACCGATTCGATCACCAAATTTGTATCACACTACGATCGTCACAATCGAATCCTGAAATATCCCAATCAGGTGGCCCAGCAGTACTTGGTGTTCAATGAGATTGAGAATTCGCAGGACGTGGCGGTGCGTTGCAAATTGGACTTTTCCGGTCAGCTAGACACTCGCGATCATCGCGATTAGCCAGAAGTGACTGTTGGTTCAGCTGAACGACTTATTCTTTTTTACCTGTGAGCAGTGAATAAATACGTTAAAACAGTAACAGGTAATTTGCCGACATGAAGATTAAGAATACCAGTGGTTTCCCAACAGACGGATTCCATCCACGATTTTAATATCGTCCACGATTAAACCGAATACGTTTTCGCCGGACTCAGCACCGACCGACCTTGCCATGAGCCAAAACCAGCCAACCATTCGACTCTGCCTCGTCTTGCACAACCATCAACCCGTTGGCAACTTTGATGGCGTATTCGAACAAGCTTACCAAGACAGCTACCTTCCATTTTTGGACATCTTCGAAACGTTTTCGGACCTGAACATTTCGTTGCATACCAGTGGTCCGCTAATTCGATGGATGCAAACCAACCATCCAGAGTACCTCAACCGCGTTGCTCAACTGGTTGAAGTGGGTCGAATCGAAATCATCGGCGGTGCCTTTTACGAAGCCATTTTGCCAATGATCCCGCGACGGGACCGAGTCGGGCAGATTACTAGTTTTTCGAAATGGCTGACCGAACGTATTTGTCCATCTGTCGCAGGGATGTGGATGCCCGAACGAGTCTGGGAATCTTCGCTGACCAGTTCGATCGCCGAAGCCGGAATCGACTATACCGTTTTAGACGACTATCACTTCCGCCGCGCGGGCCTGAAAAACGAAGAGCTAACCGGTTACTTCGTTACTGAAGACGAAGGCAAAACCATTAACGTGTTTCCCGGCAGCGAGCACTTGCGTTATCTGATTCCGTTTTCTGAACCGACTGACACCATCGAGCACTGCCGCATGCTGGCCGAGCGTTGTCCCGATAGCGTGGTCGTGTTTGGCGACGATGGCGAAAAATTTGGCACATGGCCCAACACTCAAGAACACGTTTACGAAAACGGCTGGCTGACTCGATTTTTCGAAGCCCTCACCGCCAACAAAGATTGGTTGAAAACAACCACCCTCGCCGACGCGGTTGAAAACACTCCACCACGCGGGAAGATCTACTTGCCCGATGCGAGTTACCGTGAAATGACCGAGTGGTCGATGCCCGTGGATCGGCAAGTTGAACATGAGGAACTGGTTCATCAACTCGAAAATGATCCACGCTGGAAACAAATTCAATCATTCCTTGCTGGTGGTTTTTGGCGTAACTTCAAAGTCAAGTATCCCGAAACCAACGAGATGTATTCGCGGATGATGTACGTCAGTGGTTTGTTGGAACGAGCGACCGCGGAAGGCTGTAGTCCAGCGGCGTTGGAATTGGCGCAAGATCATTTGTACCAGGGGCAGTGTAACTGCAGTTACTGGCATGGAGCGTTTGGTGGCATCTATTTGCCACACCTGCGCAATGCGGTTTACTATCATTTGCTAACGGCCGAGAGTGCTTTAGAGAAAGCTCTCGGTCGACCGGAGCATTGGGTAGAAGCGACCAACGAAGACTACGACTTTGATGGTTTGCAAGAAGTTCGTTTGGCCAACGATAAAGTCGCCGCTTGGATTTCACCAAAGACCGGCGGTCAAATTTACGAACTAGACATCCGCTCGATCGCCCACAACTTGGGCGCTACCATCCAGCGTCGGCCAGAACTTTATCACGAAAAAGTCCGCCAAGGTGAAAACGAAAACAGCGACGAAGCGGCCAGTATTCACGACCGGGTCGTGTTCAAGCAAGCAGACTTGGACAAGCAATTGTTTTACGATGCTCGAATGCCGAATATTTTGGTCGATCATTTCTGGGATGAAGACGTAGACGTAGCAGCGATTCAAAAATGCGAAGCGATGGAGCGAGGCGATTTCGCAGACGGTGACTATGCAGCGACCATTCGTAGCAATCCAGATCGCGTTCAAGTATTGATGACCAAAGAGGGTAATGCTTGGGGCGTACCGTTGACGATCAAAAAAGGCGTCACACTGAACGAGGGTGAAGACACGTTTGAGATCACTTATATGATCGAAGGCCTGCCAACCGATCGCACGTTCCACTTTGGCGTCGACTTCAATTTTGCCGGCTTGCCTGACGGTCAAGATGACCGGTTCTTCAGTAACAGCGCCGGCGAAAACTTGGGGCAGCTAGGTTCGACATTGGATTTACAGGACGTCCAGCAAATCAGTGTCAATGACCAATGGCTTGGGATATCAGTCGCACTCGAAACCGACCGTTCCGGGGGGATCTTTGCCTACCCGACACAAACCGTCAGTCAATCGGAATCTGGTTTTGAGTTAGTTCACCAATCTGTTTGTGTTCAGCCTCACTGGATCGTACGCGGTGACGCGAATGGACGTTGGGTATGTCACATGAAGCTGGCGTTGAAAACAAACAAAAGTGACGGCACTAACTCAACAGAAACACGAACGGACCAATCTCAGTTGGTCTGAGAGATTGATGCGTTTTGAGTGGCAAATTGAATTTGCGAATTCCGAAAAGGCCAGTGAACCAAAAAACGGCTCAAGTCTCTAATAAATGCGGCCGAAAACAGGAATTCTGAATAAAAAACGGGCTTGTCTAGCGTATTCGATTTGCTAGACTACCCGACCTGAAACGAGTCCCAAGAAGATCCAAATACGGAGATTTAAGGGACACCGGATCAGCCCCTATTCCCCTGTAGCTCAGTTGGTAGAGCAACGGACTGTTAATCCGTTTGTCGTAGGTTCGAGCCCTACCGGGGGAGCCTTTCCATACGCTCAGAGAACCCAGTGGTTAACACTGTTTCTCTGGGCGTTTTTTCGTGCTCTGAGACCTCAGCTAGAGGAACCGTCAGATTCGAGCCCGGAATCTCTGTCTCAAACATCATGATCTTCATGTGACCGCTAGAGGGGTCATCTTCGTCTTGGTGGACGTCGATCACCTCGATGTAGTTGCTTAAAATCTCCTTCAGATCATGCAATTTGCCTTGATCCTTGAGCTTTTCAACGATGAAAGGAAAGTCGCAGTAAGTCTCAGCGACGACATCCCCTGACAAAACCTCTTTGTTTTTGTCTTCTCGTTCGAGCTCCAGCCGTTCGATTCTCCGCTGCAAGTTTTCTTTCGCGGCGTCAAGTTCACCAATACGCGATTCAATCGCATTGAAGTCTTTGCCATCTTCTGCCAAAGCCACTAAGTTCGAAAGCTTTCGATTGACTGTAAGTAGCTCATCTCGTGCTCCTTGAAGCTGAACACCGATACTAGTGATCTCTTCTTCCCGATAGCCACTTGCTTCGGCTACTGCACGATTGATTTCGTCTCGATTGCTGGCCCACTTACTGATCTGCTCAAGCACAAACTCCTCAGCTGTAACTGCTGGCAAATAACGCGCATCGCATTCTGTTCGATTGCTGTGACTTTTCTTGGTGCAGTTGTAGTAGAAGTGTCTTTTTCGACCGCGCCCCGTCGCCGAGCTAGGAGTCAACATCGAGCCACATTTGCCACATCGGACCAAGCCTTGCAGCAGATAAACATGTTCACCTTGAGATTTACAGTTGCCTTTATTGATGCGGTTCTTGGCAATGATCGCCTGAACTCGGTTGAATAAAGCCTCGTCCACAATTGCTTCATGTTGGCCTTCGTAGACCTCACCTTTGAATTCAATCTTTCCTATGAAGACCTTATCGGTCAATATGTTGACGACGGCCTGTTTGTAAAACTTGCCGCCACCACGTGTTTCCTTAGTGCGTTTCGTGACGTACTTCGGGCGCTGAATACCCTGTTCATCTAAGTGCTTTACAACCTTGCCGGCCGATCCCTCTTCGACACATTTCTCGAAGAAGTCACGAATCAGGATTTCTTTCTGTACTGAATTTACTTTCAGCACACCTTTGTTGTCCGGATCGAGGTCATAGCCGAAACGTCGACCACCATTCCATAGTCCTTGCTGGGCTCTGTACAACATTGTTGCTGTTGTTCTTTCTGCGGTTTGTTCCCTTTCAAGTTCAGCGAACACAAGAATCAGCTTCAACATCGCTCGTCCCACAGCGTTCGTTGAGTCAAACTTTTCGTGCAATGAGATGAATTCCACCTTATGTTCTTTGAACGTTTCCCAAAGAACGTAGAAGTCACGTAACGAACGAGTGATTCGGTCGATCTTGTAAACAACTACTGTGTTTACCTTCCCTTCGCGAATGTCAGATAACATCCGCTGATACTCCGGCCGATCGAGGTTCTTCCCCGACCGGCCTTCCTCGCGGTACCTGGCAACGATAGTCCATTCCGTATCTGGATCTTTCTCGTTTTCCAAGTCAACCTGCTTTTCCATAAGGCTGAATTGGGTATCCAGTCCACCGTCTTCGGTGACTGCTTGTCGTTGTGTTGAAACACGACCATAAAGTGCGCAAAGGCGATTTTGTTTTTTCATATTTGTCTCACTGATGGATTTGTTTTTAGCGTTGCTCAGCGTCGCTGGTCTGTTTGGGCAGAGCTTCGTGTTGCTCAGAAAGCCAAGACGCAATTATCGACTTAAGAATCGAAGTAACAGCTGAGTCGCGATCATCTTGAGATGATGGAGGAAGTGGATGATTTTTGTTGGCTGGTAAAGTTCCGTTTGGCACGATCTCTACACTCCAACAGTTGTTTCTTTTGGGCATTTGAAAAACCACCCCGTGCTTCCAAACACGGCGTGGCCCATAGTAACCTCAGCCTTTCATAGCCTGAGTTCAAAT
Source organism: uncultured Pirellulaceae bacterium (assembly GCA_964530985.1). Lineage (GTDB taxonomy): Bacteria > Planctomycetota > Planctomycetia > Pirellulales > Pirellulaceae > Mariniblastus. The sequence goes on from CAZHCH010000039.1 coordinate 27,168, forward strand.
GTAGTGACCGATAAACAGTCATTTCAGATCGGCCGTTGCCCAGCGTGTCAGTAACACGCTTACAGCCGATCAGCTGGTTAGTAAAAGCCAGCCGTTTTTCCGGCTGGCGGGGTGTTTGCGGAGCAAACACGTACCACATCAAACGTAGAGACAATCAAATTTGATTAGAGATAAGCCTAGACCATTGCCTATAGGCGATCTTTGCCGTATTTCGTATCTCATGTCTCTGTATCGATCTAAAACCCACAGTATTACAGGTATCGATCAATCTATCTGATACAGATAGTGTTGCCGCTTTAGTCAAAGCAGGTCCCTTTGATCTAATCCAAGATAAAACCAAATGTTTAACAACCCTTTGATGGTTATTGATCGACATAGCCTCAATCACTTTCTTTTCGATAGATTCGTATGAATCTTCCGGAATTGTGAAGTTAAGTCTCCCGTTGGACCACCGAACAATGAAACCCAATGTGGGCACCAAGTGGTCTTCACGGATGTCGATGATAGCCAGAGCCGTAGGCTTTAGTCTCATCTTAAACGGATCAAGGATATTGGACGCTCTATTGAGTATCCTTCTGCCTTGTTCCTCATCACTGCACAGATACATGAGATTATCCACATATCTGAACAGTAATGGTGTAAAAGGAGTTTGACCTTCCATGATCGAATCCAATTGGTGATGGAGAAAACGTCCCTCGCGTCGCGCGAGGTAAATGAAGCCGTGAACAAGCCGACTGTACCGCCGCCTCATCACGCACTTCCGTCTTGATTTCAACAATGTGAGACATTGTTCCTCCTGTTTAATAAGCGCATAAAAAAGCCCTCCGAACTCAAATAA
>CAZHCH010000040.1:0-27522 GCA_964530985.1 uncultured Pirellulaceae bacterium
GACGGGTGTTGATGGCGGTTGAGGAGCGAATGCCAGTTTTGCTCAGCGAAGACGCAAGGAGGCGTGATCGATGGATTGGTTTCGGTTGCTAAGGGAGACCACAAGCTGGAAGCTTATGCCACTTTATGGATGCACTTGCTTGCGCGGCGAGCTTGTATTTAGAGGAGATCGCAAGCTGGAAGCGTACGTCACTTTGCGCAGCCGCCTTCGGATTGTCGTTAAACGGGGCGCGGATGCCTCCGGCGGGGCGTTACGAGGGGGCTGTTGAGTCTGTCAGGATGGTTTCTGAGGTCGGTTTTGTCGAGGGGGTGGTCGGTGTTTGCTTGACCAGATTCCGTTTTAAGGCGGTGCTGTGAACACGCGGCGGAGAGGATACCAGCTAGCTACGGTTTAATGGCCGATGAACCGGTGGCTATCGCCAAACCGGCTAATAAAGCGAAAGCCTCCTAGAAGGGAAAGGCGATTATGGCTAGTGATTGGCTGGTTGCAGGCAACCGAATGCACTGCGTTTGATGGCAAAAGTTAACTTCTCTGGTCACTGGTTCTGGATTTTGCTAATTATCTAAGCGGGAAATTCAATTTGAAGTGACGGAGTCGCATCGTGGTGTTGAAATTTAGCGTTGGCAACAAGTCTGTTTTGATTTGTGGAGTGATTTTGTTTGGTTTGTCCGTGGTCGGTTCGGCTGCGGTGGCTCAAACAAGTCCGTCCACCGAGGCTCCCTTTATTGGTTTCCGGCCATTCGGTGGTAGTCAGTCGGTTTCGGGTAGTAACTCGAGATCCACGGTCAGCACTACGGGCAGTGTAAGTGCTCAAGCACAGGCGCCGCAGCCAACGGCGATCACTCCGGAACAACCGGCTTCGGCTTATCCGTATCCGGCTACTGGCGGGCCGTCTTTTGGTGGTGTGTCCAGCGGTCAAATTGGTACTGTTGAACGCGCTTCGATTGGTGGACGCTTGCCGAGTGCGACGACTCCGACGGGTGGCTTGGATGGTGTCAGAGGTGGCGCTATCGGTCAAGCGACTGGTGGTGTTCCGAATGTGGATCCGGCATTGTGGCAGCGCTATCAACAAGAAATCCAACAGCAACAAGCTCAGCAGCAGTACCAACAACTGCAGCAGTATCAACAGTGGCAGTATCAACAATATCAACAGTGGCTTGCACAGCAGGAGCAGTCTCGTTTGCAACGCCAATCCAGTTCGGTTGGTTTTCGTTTGCCGCAGGCGCCGGCTACTAGAAGTGCGGCTCCTGTGGCTAACCGTGCTACCCAGCAAACCGCAGCCACTCCTGTAAGCGCCCCTCAGGGAAGTGCCACTCGTGCGAGCGTTCCTCAAGCGAGTGCCGCTCGTTCGGCAACTCCTAGGCTCAATCAAGCAGTTGTGCAGCAAGTTAGTTCCACCGCGACTGGTAGTCGTGACAGTGCGGTTGCTCGGGCTGCTTGGCCGTCGTCGGTGGCGCCGGCTACTACCAATACTTCGGTTGCGAAGCAGGCAACGTCGGTTGTTGCCAAGCCGCAATGCTGTTGTGTGCCGCAGCGTTGTTGTGTGGCGGCTCCAGCGCCAGTTCCGGCGCCGACCACTCCGGCTCCGGTTTTTCGTCCTCAAGCGGTCAATCAAGCGGCGAACCAAATACCAACTTTGGCTCCGAGTGTTGGTTCGACTTTTGGTGGATTTTTGGGGCAGGCTGGTGCAAACTATCAGGTTCAGCCGCAGGGTAGCCAACTGTTCCAGTCGGGTTTGGGTGTACCGCAATTCAGATCAACAGGAGCTTTGGGTAATGGTGGTTGGTTTTCTAATGGGCTGTTTGGCACTGGAGCCTATACACCTTTGCTACCAATCGCGTCCGCTCAAGGAGCTAGGCTTGGTCAAGGGATTATTGGCCAGCCAACGGCTTATATGGACGGCCAGCCAATTCGTAACTTGTTGCGTTATATTTTCCCGTAGTTACTAGGCAGAGGTCGTGACACCCGTTTTAAATGCCTGGGTTGTCTTGGCACGGGTTTTTGCCGGTACACAGATCGCTTAGTTTGCAAAACGGGCACTGTTTGATGTTTACGTCGTCTGGTTCGTCGTCCATCTCATCACTGCGATAGCCGATCGTGTCTCGCCAACCGCAGTTGAGGCATTTCAGTTCGTAGGCATTGATGGTGAGGTCGTCGGACTCGAAATAGTTGTATTTGCAAACCAGCTGACAGGTGGCTTTGCCGAGCTGCGGGCATTTTTCATTGGGCGGGGTCTTGGGACGCATTGAGTCCTTTCAAAAATTGAATTCTTGCAGATTTTAGTGGTCGCGTCGTCGGTTTGGCGGCATCGGTTCGTTGGGTTATTGGTGGTCTATCAGAGCTGAGTTGATTGGACAATGTAACACCGACTTGGCTTTGACCATCGCGGGTGCCATGTTTACGCGATCAGAAATGGGCCAATTCTAAAAAGGCACTCAAAAAACATGCTCACGGGACTTTTCCAAAACAGCATCGGACGCATAAGCATGCCAATGCTCAGTAGATATTCTTACCTTCAAATCCGTGAAGCATGGCACCCACTCGGCTAATAAAACACCTGAAAGAAAATCCTGCCAGACCCACAACAAACCCAGATGGACCTATTAAGAGGGATATTACGAACTATTCGCTTCGTGGCTGAGAGCGATATGCAGGACAACGCCCGTTTGGGTTTGGCGTTTAGAGGCTCTTAATATGAATTTTTCGTTAAGACACTGCGGGAGTTAGTAAAAAACCACTCCGTTGGAGGCTGACTATGTTAAGATGCTGCCGACTTGGTGAGTGAGGCGCTTTTGGAGGGGCTGGCCCTTTTGGATGAGGCCTACCGGGACCGAGCCATGCGGCCGACGTACATGTCCGCCATTTTTGATATTTAATGTGACGCTTGAAAAAAGCGAGGCTCGCCGCCACTTATTCGAGCAGATATTTATTCCGTTAGACCTATTGTAAGTTCGGCCATGCCGATCGATGCAAATTAATATAGCCAACTGACCCAATGGCCAAATCGAAAAAGACACTCGCTGAAAAAGCTGATAAGTTTCTCTGTTATCAAAAGTCCGTTCAGTCGCCCGACCACGAAGTTGAATTTTTCGAACAAGCTTATCGTGACGAGTTTAAAGAGAAACCGTATTCGTTACGTGAAGATTTTTGTGGCACGTTTGCGGTTTGTTGCAGTTGGGTTGCGACTAGTCCTCGGCGAACGGCGTTGGGTGTTGACTTGTGTCCGGAGACCTTGCAGTGGGGGCGCGATCACAATTTGGCAAAATTGACTAACGGTCAACAGAAGCGAGTGCGTTTATTGACGCAGGACGTTCGTAAGCTCAACCGACCGCGAGTGGATGTCTTGGCAGCGCAAAACTTTTCGTTTTGGATTTTTAAAACTCGATCTGAAGTGATCGCTTATTTCAAAGCAGCTCTCAGCAACATCAACGATCGCGGTGTCATGATTATGGATATGATGGGCGGCGGAGATTGTTTTATCGAAGGGCATGTTGATAAACGTACGATTAAAAAAGGTAAGCGTGGGTTTAAATATCTTTGGGAGCAAGTTTCTCATAACCCGGTCAATCATGACGCGTCGTTCGCGATCAGTTTTAAGTTCAAAGACGGAAGTAAGCTCAAGCGGGCATTCGAATATCATTGGCGGTTTTGGACGGTGCCAGAGGTTCGCGAGATGTTAGAAGAGGCTGGTTTTGCGGAATCGCACGTGTACTTTGAAGAGGAAGACGAGGACGGCGAAGACACTGGCGAGTGGAATCGGCGAACCGTTAGTCCGAGTGCGCCTTGTTGGATTGCTTATATTGTGGCAGTGAAAAAGTAGTTCAAGTGGTTAATGGTGACGGCTGAACTGTTTTTAGTTTCAGTCTTATGGTGACGGGTAAGAGTAAGAGTGCCCATGCTACGGAGGTGTTCGTCTTGCGGCTTACCTTACTTAAAGGGTTTAGCGAGTTCACGTCGGAGAGATGAGCCTACAGGCATTACTACGAACACACCGCGTAAAAAATGTCGGCCTCGGAGCAAAAGGCGGCTTTGGCCGATTGGCTGTTCTTTGTGTCGGGGCACATCCAAGAATCAATTCGTGGTGGTCTGCTAGCACCGTAGATCGACCTATGCTTTTAAAACTCTCTAGATTAAATTTTGATCTCGAATCAATCTACAACACCCGTGAATCGTCGAACGGAATCGACATCCATGACGCTGAGAGTTTAGACGCCATCGTCTGAGCAAAGCGCATGGGTGCTCAACATGGAGCGAACTAATGAAGCTGGAACAAATTGACATTGATGCAGGCCATAGTCTGCAGCCGATCCAATTGAACGAAATCTCGAGCGCCTTGACGTTCGTGTATGGTGAAAAAGCGGCAGGTAAATCTGCGGTCAGGCATTTTTTCCAAGACTTGCTGTTTGGCCAGCCAGGTGACTATGCTGCTACGACTCATGCACGCGTTGGGCGAAGTCGAGTAAACTTGGTTGGGCAGCGTTTTGATTTGCATCGTCGTCCAGGCGATGCAAACGTTTTGTCGGTGCAGTCGCTTGATGGTTATCAACCGGCGGCTCCGATCACCCAGGCGGATTTGACCGCCAACGTATCACCGGCGGTATATGATACCGTATTCAATTTTAGTTGTCGCAACACTCGCGAAAATGCAAGTCGTCTGGCAACGGTCCTTCATCGTGAACTCGGTGTTGATTTGGGAATTCAAGCTGCTGGCGATGATTCTGCGTCGTTGAGTCACCAGCAAAACCTAGAAGCGCTTCAGCATCAGTTGCTCGCAGCTGAAGCAAAACTGACTTCGTTGAGAAATGAGCGAGCTGACATCTTGCGGCTTGAGACAAGCCAAATTGATTTCCAGCGTCAGCTCGCCAACATGGACGGAATGATTGCAACCACTCAGACGCGGATTGGTGAGCTGGGATCGAATCCTTCGATCGATCATTTGTCGCGAATCGATGCAGAAATTCAAACGTTGCGTTTGCGAATTGATAATACTCCTGCGGAAGTTATCTACCCAGTTGTTGAGAAGCCAGCTGAAGATACTTCGCTATACAATCGACTGGATGAATTGGAAAATCAGATCCGGCGATGGCGAAATGTTCAAACGGACGTTCAAAAGCAACGAGTTCGCTTGCGTGACGAGATGTTGGTATGGAATGAATTGACGCTTGAGTCGAATGAGCATCCGTATCACAATGCGCGAGAAATTCTGGTTGCGTTGGAGAGCAAGGTTGATCAGGCCGAACGAAGTGCCAACCATTGGGCTGGCGTGGACGATTCATCTCGGATTGATACCGATCAGTTGGCGGGATCGCTGAGTGAGTTGTGCCAGCACATGCGAGACGATTTGTATCGTTTGTGCAATGAATTGTCTCATCAGTATCGGCATTTGCGCCACAAATCAGCTGCTACTGAGTTAAAGCAGTTGCGGCGATGCTATACGGAGATGGGCGAAAACATCGAACGTTTGGTAAAGCGACGCGTTGATTTAATTAAAGAGATAAAAGTTCACGACCCTGCCGGTGCGGATTTGATTGTTCGTGCTGATATGAAATTCTGTCAGTGTGCTCAGCACGAGGGTTATCTGGAGGCTCGTAAGCGGTTCGTCGGCCCTGTTGCCGCTACTGTTCCGCAGCCTGTTCGCATCGAACCAGACTTAACTCACGAACGAAATCGTTTGGCATCGCTGGAGTCAGAACGGGCCGAGCTACTGTCCCGACAAGGTCGTTTTGATGTCGAGTTGAACGAACTGAACCGACAGCTTGCCAGTCAGTTACGGCAGCGAGAAGATTTGGTTGCTCAGTTGATCTCGTTTGATCAGAGCCGAGTGGCCAGCATTGATGCAGAACTCTTGCGGCTCGAAGAACAACGTCGATCAATTCAAAGCCAGCAAAGTACCCGCGCTAATGTGGTCGCTAAAAATCCAATTTTGGTTCGAGCGGCCAACTGGTTATCGCGGTTGACGGCAGGTGAGTACGCGCGAGTCTATATTGCAAGGGCAAGCCAGTCCGATTTGTTGCAATTGCAAGTGCAGCGATCTAATGGTCAGGTGGTTGCGTTTGAAACACTGAATCCTAGCACTCAAGATCAAATTTACATTAGCCTTGCATTGTCCGTGAAAGAGCAATTGCAAGGTACGTTTGGTGTTGAATTACCAACGATGATTGATGATGTTTTCGCACACATTCAAAATGATCAAATCAAACCAACGGCCGAATTGTTGTCGGAGGTTGTGCGACAAGGACATCAAGTAATTTTGTTCTCCCAGCATCGTTATCTCGCCGACCGTTTCCCTGAAGTGCGCGTGTTGGAGATGAATGGTTTGCATTCAAGGCGAACCGTTGCACCGGTGACATCGCAGTACGAGACTCGAATCGTTCAGGAAAATGCAGTTAGCTTTCGTGCAAGTAATTTAAATTCTGGTGGGCGTGAGCAACTGCGGGATAGGGTTTCTCGTTCTCAGATTAAGCAAAACGAAATGGCGCCGTATCCAATGTCGAAATACCAACGCAACGATGATGTGTTGTTGGGAGGACGCCCAAGGATTTATTCGGAGCCGCCAGTAAATCACGGAATTTCTGATGGTCGAACTATTACCGGCCAAGCGAATTATCGAGCGCCGGTATCGAAGCAATTCAGTTTGTTGCCGGTTGAGTCGTTTGCTGAAAAACTTAATCTAGGCCCTACGATCCGGGACAGCACTCTCCTTCATGACGTTCATTTGTTTAATGCTGACGATCTGCAGTTTTTCAAAGACCATCGTATCTTTAGCGTGGCAGACCTTTTTCAGATTACTGAAGACTACGCTGAAGGTATCGGGCTCGCTTTGGAGCAGGTTGAAGCTTGGCAATCGGAGCTTTGGTTGCTATCGACCATTCAGGGCCTCACGGATGCAGAAGCCCGATTGTTGGTTGCTGCCGGAGTTAATGGGCCAGGTGAACTGATCGGCTTGTCGGCTCAGTCGTTATTCGAGCGGATTCAGCGATACAGTCGGATGAATTCAGGACGATCTAGCGGAGTTGCTGCTGCTATTGATTTCGACCGAGTTTCCAGCCTGCGACATAATGCTATTCAATCTCGAGATCGCTGGCAGCGTCGCCAACGTCCCTATTTTGTTGAGCGTAGTTTACGACGGCGACCTGAACGCGAAAACTATGATCAGGATCGATCAAGGCCGTCGCAGCGAAGCGATCGGAGTTTCCGCAGTCAACCGTCAAATAGTACTCGCCAGAGTCGAACTTCCAATGGCAGCCAATGGCGAGATAATCGGTCTCCAAGAACGCAGGTCGATTCCGAGCGGGCGCCGCGGCGTGAAAGAACAAATCGCACTGATCGTAGCGAACGAACCGCGCGCGCGACGCGAAGCACGACCGAACGAAATCGCAATCGAAACGGCGAACGATCGGGTCGCGAATTGCAGTCGCGGCGAAACGATCGCGACGTAAGCGTCGCTCCATCTTTGGCGCCAGTGCCTAGGCGTTCCGAACGAAATACTGAGCGGGAATCAGGCAGTGACAATGTCAAGAAGAAGCTCAAGTTTTATTTGAACTTGGATGACCAATTGGAAGCAGCGCCGTCGATTGGTGCCAAGACCGCTGAGCGATTTGAGGCGATTGGTGTGTTGACGGTCGATCAGTTTTTGAAACAAACTGCCGAGTCGATGGCAACCAAGTTGGATTATAAGCGAATTACTGCTGAGGTCATTCGCGAATGGCAACATCAGGCCCGGCTTGTTTGCCGAATTCCAAACTTGCGGGGGCATGATGCTCAGTTACTGGTCGGGTGTGATATTACCGAACCTGAAGCGCTGGCGACGATGCAACCACAAAATCTGTTGAATGTTATTCTGCCGTTTGCGGAATCCAAGGAAGGCGTGCGAATCATTCGTAATGGTAAAAAGCCGGATCTGGAAGAGATCAACGATTGGATTGCTTGGGCCGCTGAAATGCGTAGCATTCAAGCTGCCTGAAGGGAAGAAAAGTAGCGATCGTTTTCGGCGACGGATTCCGGCTAAACTTATTCTTTAAACAAATGAGCAGGTCAGACTACGGTTCGAACGTTAGTTTCGAGCTGCCACCGACGATTGGCAATTCTAAAGAAGTGCCGTCGAGGTCGATTGTTAGTTCTGTACCGGGTTCGGGCCAGAGCGTGAAGTCTTTGTCGCTGGAAAATATCATCAGTCCGATTTGTTGCCCAGCTTTGACGACGTGGTCGTCGGGTTGCAACGGAAACGAGACTTCGTAGAACTCACCTGGCGTCAACGGTTGGCTTTCGGTTAGCGATTTGTTGTTTTGCGGGTCAGCCCAGCCGCGTGTGATTAGGTTGTCGGTAACTCTGACGCGTCCTTTTCCTTTGGCTGGTATTTGCCAAGGGAGCGAAACCAACCAAATTGAAAGGTTCGCGGCTGGTTTGCTAGAGGCCAGTTTTATCGTAACTTTTGGTGTGCCGGAAATGTGAACATCGTTGGCTAGTTTAGGGGTCGCGTAGATCAATCGGTGAGGTGATTGATCGGCTTTGGCCAGTGTTGTACCGCTAATACGAGCATCGTCGACGAGCGTTTCGGTGATTTTTGAAGCCGTCGGAGCAACCGCTAGTCCGCCGATTTTTTGGCCACCGGTGGATAGGTGTAGCTTAACGGTTTGCGAGTCTGGGTTGGGGAATGTTTTGTATTGTGTTGGAGAGTTGCGATTGTCGCCTTCACGAACGACGTAAAGTTGGGGGTCATTTTCAACTCCGTTGTCGATGTCGTACAAGTAATGCGAAAACCATCGGTTCGTGATTTTATGTGGCGGTGGACCACCGTGTCCGCCTTGGTGCAAGTACATTTGGCACGGCACGCCTTTGGCCGATAGCGCTTTGAAGACACGAATCGAATGATTGGGCATTACGTTCCAATCGCTTAATCCATGGCTAAGGAGAGTTGGCGTTTTGTAGTTGTCTAATTTGTTCAAGTAGTCGCGACCGGCCCAGAAATCGTTGTAGTCGCCGGTGATGCGATCTTGGTTAGATGCCATTTCCCCATCACGCACATGTCGGTTACAGGTTTGGCAATTTTTTTCTGCGCCGCTATGGATGAAGTTGTACAAAACGTCGATGTCTTCGCCCATGTATCCACCGGGGTGTCGGACCAATCCGTTGGCACGGTAGTAGTGATAGTAGGAAGTGTTGGCCGCGTCAGGAATGATCGCAGCAAGTCCTTCAACGCCGGTCGTGGCAGCTGCGATTGGCAAGGTGCCTTCGTAGGATGTACCCATCATGCCAACTTTACCGCTGCACCAGTAGGCGGTTACCGGTTCGTTTCCTGTGGCAGATGTAAATCCTTTCGCGCGTCCGCACAGCCATTGGATGACTGCTTTAGGAGCAAGGGATTCGTTGTCACCACCAACGGTTGGGCAACCGTCGCTGAGGCCGGTTCCGGGCGAAGAAGAATGAACGAGGGCAAAGCCGAGTGGTAGCCATGTTTTCACATACTGAGCAGAAATTTGCGGCCGTTTGGATTGCTGAGGAATTGCGGGAGGTGTTTGGTATTTTGGTGGTTCAGCGTTAAGTTCGTGTTTGGGGTTCCACATGTACTCGGGAGCGGTCGAGCCAATGCCACAGAAGTAAGGGCTGGTGTTGTAGATGACGGGAACTTTGAGACCTTCGGTGTCGGTTTGTTTTTGACGGCAGACGGAAACATGCATTCGATCTTTTTTTCCATCCAAGTCGGAATCAAATTCAGTTTCGACCCACAGGTCGTGTTTAATCCACTTAGAGGAATCTTTGAACCCCGGCACCACTTGGGCGAGCCCATCTTTGAAAATCGGTACCGATCGATTCGCGGTAGCGGGTTCAGGTTCAGCAACTGCAGCCGGTGCGGTTTGAGCAACGCAAAGGTTTGGAAAAATTAAGCAGGAAAAAGAAAGAAGAGCCGTCAAAGCGTATTTCATGCGTCTATCCGAGAGAATGATGTTGGCTTCGAATTTTAACAAGCGTCCTGTGTTGATTCAACGGACGAGAGAAAATTGCGCAATGAATGCGAGATAGGATACCGGTGTCTACGTTCGATAGCAGTCTTGCTTATTTGGCGCAATCGAGTTCTTTTGGTGTTTAGGTCGAATCGCAACGTCCATGTTGCGGGGTATGCCAGACGCGATACCAATTGTTTAAAAATCGGAATCGTCGCTATCTTTTTTGCTGCCGCGATTTTTTTGCAGCGATTTTTTCTCGCCAGTAGCTTGTTCCTTTTTAAGGAAATCCAAAAACTCTTGTAGTGAATCTACTCGCATATCGCTTGAATTCGCAACGGCAAGTTCCTGCAACTCGATAGCTCGATCAAGATCGCCATCAATCAAGTACGCGAAGTGAGCCACGGTATCATTGACGGCCCCACTCTCGGGTCGGAACTTAAGTGCTTTCTCGGCCATTTCTTTTGCCGCCTTCATTATCTCGGAATCTTTTTCAACCCGATCGGCTTCGTACATCTCGTAGATCTGCCAAGCAGTATCGTTGAGTTCTGAATTAAGATCGTCTTTGCTCAATTCTGTGAAGCTTCGGATTGCAGCGGCTAAGTCCGTTTCCAAATTCTCAATTTCGACTCCACTTACGTAGGCACGCAACATCATCGAAATCCGGGTGATTTCGATTCTGGAGCGAAATGCTTTATTGGCGGGGTCTTTGGCTCCTTTAGCCAGTTGGTTCAACAGTGATTCGGCGTCCCAGCGTTTGTCCTTAGAGATTTTGAGCATCCATTGTTGGAATGACTGGTTGGCTTTTGCGAGTCGAGACTGTTTTGCTTGTTGGGGTTCGATTTTTTTCGCGAACGCCTTGCGATCCCACTTCCCACTAACGACTTGAGCCAGAGGTGTTTCAACGTCTGTTGGTTGGCCAAGCCATTCGAGCTTTCCAGATTTGCCGACGATAAAAGTCCAAGCGGTCAAAATGCCGGATCTAGCTAGGTAGTTTTGTGTTGCTTTTTGTTCGGCGTCCACTGCGGATGACAGCGGATTTAAAAGATCGAAGTAGGTTTCGTCGTCGCCTCGTTTGACTTTGCCGTCTAAGAATTCATCGGTTTTATCACGTTCGTCGCTGCTAACGCAAACTATTTGCACTTGATCGTCGGCGTGTTTTTTCTGCAGCTTCACCATCCTCTTGAGGTTGCTGACTGAGTACTGGTTATCAATTGCGAAAAAGTTAATGACGTATATTTTGTTGGGTTCAAACTTTTTAACTGGCGGCAGTAACCCGTTGTTGTCGGTCGGCCAGTAGTCTAATTCTAGAGGTGGCGCATCGCTACCGATTTTCAGAAAATCAGGACCGTCGTCTTTTGTTTCATCGTTATCGTTTGGCTGTTCTGTTGACGGTGGATCTTTTTCAGTTGCTTGAAACCCTACGACGTCAGCGCTTAAGGACAGTAATGCAATGAACACCAATACGAGTTGGATCATATATCGGCAGATTTCAGGATGATTCACAGGCTGGTTCACGCTTACTCGCTTTTAAATCGTATGGAAAAGAAATTGTATTGGTTTCTTCATCTTTGTACTTCGAAGATTTTAAACTTGAGTTTGTTGTTGTAAAAGATAATGTTAAAAAAATCTCAGTATATTATGAGTCCGTAGGGGTATTGGTCGGCCAAGCTTAGTTTTGAAAATGTATATTTCCGACTACGTAGGGGGATTAATGAGGAAATCTTGTCATGGTATCGTATGGGAAGGATTTTATTCAGAAATGTAGTTTATCTAATAGTAGTGCAAGATCAGTTTGAATTGGGAGAAGTCAATTGGCATCAAATACGACTGGTAAGGTGACGGAGGTGACCGACGAGGGGCGGTTAATTACCGATATCGATCGCGCTAAAGTATCGGCTGCCGTGGGCAACGAAGAGGCTCGGGTTGAATTTGGTGGTCACGAGACAATCGGATTGTTTGATGAGGAACATGGTCAGCCAGAGACGACAATGGTGGCGAGCGTTGGCGCTTCGGGGCGAGTTGAAATTGAGATTGTTGGTGCGGATTTAGCTGGCATGTTGGGGATCGGTGTTGGAACTGAAGTTAAGGTTGAGTGGTGAACAGCTGATGGCCCGAAAAGATCCTCGTCGAAATATTTCTCGTATCGAAAAATTGAATTCGGCTGGGCAAACGAGTGGTGGATGGGAAGTGCGGATGCAGCGTCAGCGAGAGAAGCGGTCAAAGTTTTTCTCGGATTCGATCCATGGAGGCAAATTGGCTGCCTTGAGGGCGGCGAAAGAGTTTCGTGACGAGATCGAACTTGAAGTGCAACGGATGAGCGTGGTAGAAAAATCGCTCTCGCCTTCTACTCGCAATCGTTCGGGGATTGTTGGAGTGCGGTTGCATCAGCAAGTTGATCGTCGCGGCGAGTTTGAGTATCACAGTTGGTCTTGGGTTGCGCAGTGGACCGACGGCCATGGGCGACGTCGAACTAAATCGTTCGCTGTGGAAAAGTTTGGCGACGTGGAAGCGTTTCGATTGGCTTGGCGGGCCAGAAAAGAAGGTGTGCGAAAAGCAGGTAGGTAATCCGCAGCACGAAGGAGTGAGGGCTTGTTCACGCGTCTGACTTTATCTCAGACATTCGGTTAGTCGAAGCCTTAGCTGCTGGCTTATTGGGCTGAAGTTTTGAATCCGTTGGGCCCGCCGGAGATATGCCGACCGTGATCTAGCGGCCAACTGGCTATTTGGAATCCGTTTTCGTGCAACCAGTTTTTGATCGTCCGATGGTTTGCGAAGTCGTCAGGGTAAAGCCAAATTGAGACGGTGGTCCGGCGAGGTTCGTGGCGCGACAGAATGGAACGAAAGCGAGATTCTTTGGTTAGTGCAGTGGCGACGGTTTCACTTGGATGATTGTGTTGTGGGATAATTTGAAAACGGTCCAAGCCGATTGATCTCCCGCGTCTGGCTCCCGCGGGTCCGTGGTCGACTGCCGATAGTTGGTACTGTAGGCGGAAACCGTCTAAGGGGCCGACTGTTTCGATGGTGCGGTTAGAATTCACGAGGCGTTGTTCGGCTTTTAGACGCCATTCATTTTTCATTAACGAGAGTAACTGTTCGAACGGAACGAATGTTAATTTGCCATCGGCCAAACGGAAATGAAGTTCCTCTGAGAAGACAGTTTTTGCGATCGGGCTAGGATAATGTTGAAGCTGCTTGTTTTTTTTCGGTTTGAAGCTGGCGGCCACCGCAGTTGATTGGGCCTGCACGGATTCAAGTTCTGCGGTGAGCGATTCTTCAGCAGCGGCAAGTTTAATTTGTGCTTGCCGATCGATTCGTGTTTTTTCGTCAAAGCTCGCCAATTTCGCTTGCAGTTCGGATTCAATTTTGGTGGCTTGTAAACGTAATGTTTCCGTCTGTACTAAAATCAGATGCCGTTGGTCTGTTAAGTTCGCCGCCAGTAGATTTTGTTCTCGTATTTGTTGTTCAAGTTGTTGGTTGTCCACGCGTAATTTATTCGTTAGATCGGCTTCGGTATCGATTGTTTCGATCGTTGCTCGGTATTCTGCTTGGAGTTCCTCGTTTGCCTGAACGGGAGTTTGTTGCCTGCGATTGCTGGCGCTGGCTCCAACAACCACGACCAAAATAATCAGAATGCCGACAAGGTTCGCAACGATGTCCAGAAACGAGTCTTGTCCGTCATTTAAGTTGTTGATCATTGGCCGGCCTCCGATTCGAGTACCAAGCCACTGTTTTGCAACATGTTTTGCAACATGACAAAGCGTTGTTCGCCGCCAGGATTGATTTTGATTCGGAGCTGAGGTTTCCAGAAACTGCCCTGCCCCGCGATACCCCAGCTATCGATTCGATTCCAAATTTCCTCCACCAGTACATCGACTGCTGCAATGGCGCCCGATTCAAAATCGATTGTTCGTTCTTTGCCAGTAGCAGTTTTAATGAGTAGATGGTCCGCAGAGCAAACGACAGTGATTGGACGGAGGTATCCAGTGCCTCCTTGTGGACGCGAAGGTAATGCCCAACCTTGTCCTCGCCGGTTCGCTAGGTTGGGTGTTAGCGAATTCGAAGATGGACCCGCTTGCTGGGCGTTGTTGGATTGCGAGTTAGGTGCTGTCGAGCTGGTTCCGTGTGGATTGCGTCCTGTAGAGAATTGGTTGGCAGCGGTTTGATTGTTGCGGGACGAACTGCCGTAACGAGAAGCATTTTCAGTTGAGCTTCGTGGAGATGCTATTTGACCGTTGTTAGTGTTTAGTGGTGAATGATTGCGATTGGCTTGATAACTTGCTTGTTGAGCACTGGCATCAAATCCTTGTTGGCTCGATTCCGCCTGGTTTGAATTAAATCCAAGTGGCGAAAAATTGCGATCACCGCCGTTTGTAGACTGGTAGACACTGGTGGTTACCGAATTGCTGCCTCGTTTTGATACTCGAAACCCTGATGCTCTTCGATCGGAAGCGAATTGCGAAAGGTGCCGCTCACGTTCGTAGCGTTGTAGAGCGATTTGCATCTGTCGGTCGACGGAGCGCTGGATCACCTGGTTTAGTTTTGAGACGAGTAAATCATCAGGTTCGCCAAAGTCGATCTCTTTCTCAGCGTCGACGAGTTCGTAACCAAATTCATCCGTCCAACTTTTCATGGCTCGTCGCGCCAGTACAAAAGTTTCAGCACCGTCGGGGCGAACAACGATCAACGGATAGGGCGATCCTTGCTCTCCGGCGACGTCGTGTTGTTGCCAGTGCTCCTGAATGGTCAGCAAGGCAACGTCTAGTGGATTTCCAACCCTAATCGGTAAGGCAAAATCCTGTTTAGATAACGTGATGCCAGACGGCTGTAAGCGAATTTCGTTGTCGCGGCATTCAAGGAAAATCGGTCGGCGAAACGTGCCGCCAGAGCCTTGATGGGGGACCAGGCTATATCGATTTGGCCCTTGTTCATTTGATTTTTTTCGCAGGATTTCGAGGTTCTGTTTGGCTGCGGCGACTTGTTTTTCGAGTTTTTCGATCGCGGCTGCTTTGGTTTTCGTTTCTGCCAGAGTCGTTGCCGGTAGGCTTGCTTTGTCGGCTTGGGCGATGGATTGTTTAAGTGATTGGATTTGCTTTTTGGTAGTTTCTAATTGCTTGGTAGCGTTGGCAACGTCTTGCAACAGGTAGCTACGGTTTTTGCGAGAGTCGGCCAGTCTTTTGACAACGTCAGCGCGAATACTATGAATGGATTCAGAGCGAAATTGCTCAAGCGCGAGACGTTGTTTCGCTTCTTCGATTTTGTCTGCAACCGCTTCGTCGTGACTCGTTTGCTCAACTTCTTTAGCCACTTCCGCCGATTTTACTGCCAGCACCAACATCACGATCAACACGCCCAAGGTGCAGATTAGCACAGCTAGAAACGGAAACAAAGAAACGCTTGGTTGATTTCGGTTGTTGCGACGACGGCTCATGCGGCTGAGCGTCGGCGATGCGGACGGCTCTGGTTAGACAAAAAGTGTGCAAGTCGTTGATTGGTGTTGCGGAGTGTTTCAGCGACCGGATTTTCTGATTGAGACCCGGCTTGAAATACTACGTCCGACTGGGAATTTGACCGCTCGAGTGGATTGGCATGTAAAACCGTTGGCACTTGCGTGTCAGTCTCATTTTCGAGGTCAGGCTGCGTTCGGAACGTCACGATCGGTGTGCTGCTTGACTGGACAGTGGGAATCATTTGAACCGCTGCTCTGACAAGGTCTAAATCTTGAGAGGTGAGCTGATGATTGTTTTCGGGTTCAAGTATCGGAACTTTGCCGGCAAAAGCCTGAGCCGGAGGTTCAATGTTCGACTGAGCGGCTACTTGTTGAGCGACGGTTTCGGCAAGTTTGTCAGCGATCTCAGATTGAGTGGTAGCTGTCTGTTGAATCGAATTGATCGACGCTGACAGTGTGCTGAGAGTATCGCGAAGTTGTTTGGTGGCTTCGACCGCGTGATTGTTCTGTTGGATTGCATTTTCGAGTTCGTGTTTGTCTGATTTTTCAGCCAACATTTCACCGAACTGGCTCGTTTGTTCGGCGAGTTGATTTTGGTGTTCGGTTAATAATCGGCAATTGTTCGAAAGAGTTACCTGCCATTGTTGCCAGCGATGAGACATTGCATCGTCGGCGCGATCAATCGCGGTTGATAGTTGGGTTGCGAGCTGGTCCACGTTTTTGCTTAGTGCGTTAGTGAGATTGCTCTGAACGTTTGCATTGGTATCGGTTAAGGTTGACGACCATGCTTTTTGGGCGGATTCGATGGAGTGTTTCCAGACTTTGGTTTGATCAATGGCCGCTTGTTTCGATGCTTCTAAAAATTGATCTGAAAATTCTCGCATCGCTAGTTTGTCAGCATTTGCTAAATCAAAGTTGCGGTTTACTTCGGCGCTAACTCGAGTGTCGACAATGGAAAGTAACTGGAGTTCAAATCGATCAATCAAAAATTGACCGAACATTAAGAACATCGAAAGCGTGAGTGCTAACGCGGTTGTATCAAATGCAACATACAAGCTACCTCGCAACCCATTCATCATTGTTTCAAAGTTGTTTTCCGGGCCGACGCTAATACCGCCCAAAGCTTCGGAAATTCCTAGAACCGTGCCCAAGAATCCCAGCATTGGTGTCGCCCAAATTAGGATTCTGACCAATGCGAATCGTTGTTGTTGACGTTCGTAGTCTAATTCACTCAGGTACTTCAGTTCAGCTTCAGCGTTTGCGGTGGAATCGCTGCGTTGCAGGTATGCCATGGCTGATGATAATCGTTGCCACAGGTAGTGCTCTCTAACCCAAGACGGATGTTCAAATAAATTGTTTTGGAAGACGGTCGCTTTTTCAGCAACGCCGGCTCCTCCGGATAGCTTGGTGGTTGTTGGTTTGGTATTCGATTTAGCTGACGACGGCTTGGTTGGGCTTACCAACTGAACTCTTGATTCAGTTGAAAATTGTTCAAAAACGTTTTTCGCAATCATGACCAATGAAGCCACACCGATGAAAAACATTCCTGTTGTAAACCGAGAAATCGGATGACCCGTTGTATAACGGACTAGTAACTCGTTGGTCAGGATCGATTGCTCAATCAAGTACGAGAGCCCTATGTACATGGATAGTCCGACGCAGATCGGAATTACCAGAGACGAGAGGACGGTGAACCAGCTGTTTTTTTGTTTGATGGTCATCAAATTATGGCGTTCGTTAGGCTGAGTTAAAAGGCGCGGAGCCTCCTATGGTTGATCGGCAGGTTTGCCTCATCGGTTTACTCAAACTGATTGCTATCATTCGAAAAACCCCTAAAAGTTACTTATATTCGCTGTTCGTAAAAGTTGATGATTTAAGGCAAAGTTGGACGAATTCGCGTCCGATAGAAGCAGTACGAAGCAACAAGCAGCTGTTTGGCTTATCATGCAGTACTGCTGAATTGAATACCCAGGGGGGTGAAACTCGGTCGTTACCCACTGACGGCCGGGTTTCTTTTTTGCGCTGTCGCACGCCCCGAGCTGGGGCTAGTTTGTATTGTTGTTTTTTATTTAGGCGGCAATACCGGCTAAATCCGGTGCGGCATACCTAGGAGTTCGCGTGCTTGGCTATCGTTAGGTAGGTCGACTGTCGGTGTTGCAGCTGCTTTTGGGAAGGTGTGCGAGAAGCTGGATGGCTATTGAGAGTCGTTCAACGTGACTACAATGCTATCATTCCTGGCCAAATTCTGAATCAACCAATTCGCAAGTTGCGAAAACTAACGCATGAGCGATGCACCAAACGCCAAATCATCTATGGTGGATTCTCCAGTTCGGCATTCGAATTCTCGTTCAAGTGCGTTGATCGCTTGGGCGCGATTGTTGCGAGTTGCGAATGTGCCTACCGCTTGGACGAACGTATTGGTGGCGTTTTTGTTTGCGCATGGTAGTTGGAGTCCGACAGTCGAGTTAGCACTGTTAATGGCTGCGACCAGCTGCTTGTTTTGTGGCGGTATGGTTTTGAATGACGTGTTTGATTGCGAAGTTGATGCGATTGAACGTCAACGTCGGCCGATACCCTCAGGGGCGATTTCGCTTTCGGCAGCTCGATCGGTCGCGGTCGGGTTATTGTTTTTAGGGTGTGGATTTGCGACCGCCGCAGGATCGATTGCTTGTACGGATTCAGTAGTAGGCTATGCCCCTTTGATTAGAAGTATGGCTTGTGGGCTGGCATTGGTGTTGTCGATTTGGTTGTACGATGGACCGTTGAAAAGAACTTGGTTGGCGCCGCTGGCGATGGGCGCGTGTCGATTTTTTAACGTGTTGTTGGGATCTGCCACGGTCAGAAGTGATTTTTCAGCGAATGGCATTTCGTGCGGGTTTCCACCAATCGTCATCGGCTGGGGGGCAGTGATTGCGGTTTTGATCGCCGGGGTGACACTGCTGGCCAAAGATGAATCGCGTGAAAATAATCAAATCTTAATCGGACAGCGAGTCCGATTAGGTATCGCAGCGATGCTTGTGGTGATCGGTTTGATGGGGATAGCCAGTTTGTCGTTTTTCTTTCCCAATCCGACGTTAAATTCGGGGCTGTTAAAATGGTTTCCAGCAATCGTTGTGTTAATATCGTGGCGCATTGTGCTTCATGTGTTAAACGCGTTTATTGCTCCATCACCTAGGTCAATTAAGATGGGCGTGATTTCGGTATTGCGAAGCTTGATCATTTTGGATGCAGTTGTAAGTTGTCTAGCGGTCCCGAATTCAATGTTTTATTCGCTGACGGTGTTGGCAATGTTGGTGCCCGTACTGTGGCTGGGAAAACGAATACCGATTACTTGACGAATTCTGATTGCTTGTTGGTGGCGTTTGAGGATTTGTCTGGCTTGTTCGGAAGCTTGTAAAATTAATAACCTTTGAGACCATTTTGAAACGATTGTGCATTATTAACGTGGTTGGTCTGACTCCAAGCCTGTTGAAGCACGCGCCGAATTGTTCGGCGGTGGGGACAGCTGTGCCTTGGGAATCACCGGTGCCGGCAGTGACTTGTACTTCACAAGCAACGCTGTTGACCGGAAAGCCGCCCAGTGAGCACGGGATCGTGGGGAATGGTTGGTACTTTAGAGACACGCAAGAGATCAGGTTTTGGCAGCAAGCCAATTCGTTGATTCAGTCGGATAAGTTCTACGATGGAATTGATACCGCCAAGATGTTTTGGTGGTTTAATCAATCTTCAGGCTGTCGGTATAGCGTGACGCCAAAGCCGCATTATGGATGTGATGGGTCGAAGGTGTTCGATGTTTTGGATCGATCGGATTGCGATTTAGTTAAACGGTTAGGGGCGTTTCCGTTTTTTAGTTTTTGGGGGCCTAATGCGGGGTTGCCTAGTTCGGAGTGGATCGCCGATGCGACGGCGGTGGTGATGCGCGAAAAAAAACCTTCGTTGACGTTGGCCTATTTGCCTCATCTGGATTACGACTACCAGCGAAAGCCAGTCCAAGACCCGGCACGTGTAGCTGAAGTTGATTCGTGTGTGGGAAAGATCATTGCCGCCGCCAATGACATTGATGCTCAGGTGGTCGTGGTGTCCGAGTATGGTTTGACGCCAGTGGAGCGTCCGGTGCATATCAATCGAGTCTTACGATCGGCCGGCTATTTGAATATTCGTAGCGGACCGTTTGGCGAGCGTTTGATACCGGGTGAATGTGGTGCGTTTGCGGTGGCGGATCATCAGCTGGCGCATGTGTACGTCAGACAGGCCAGTGAAAAACAGAACGTGCGACGAACGCTGGAGGATTGTCCAGGGATTGCTGCGGTGGTCGATCCAGCGGAGCTGCAGTTGGACCATGATCGCAGTGGTGATTTGATTGCGTTGGCGGAAACCGACAGTTGGTTCACCTACTATTATTGGATGGATGACGTGAACGCTCCAGATTTTGCTCGATGCGTCGATATCCATCGTAAGCCAGGATACGATCCCGTTGAGCTTTTTATGGATTCAAAGCTTAAAGCTGCCGTGGCGCTGGCAAAAAAGAAGTTGGGTTTTCGCTATCGGATGAATGTGATTCCGTTAGATGCGAACTTAGTCAAAGGCAGTCATGGTTTGAGGCAGCAAGGTGACTTGGGGCCGCTGGTGATTGGTCCGGGTTCTCCACCGGATCGGATGGTCGATTTTCGCGGTTACGTCGAGGGGCTGTTGGCGAGTTCGTAAGGTGTTTGGATCATCGCTTGGCTTAGGTGTCTTAGTCTGTGACGGAAGTTTGTATCAGCTTTTTTGCGAATTCAAAATTTGTAGAATTTGGTCGTGGAACTTGCCGTTGGAGCCCACTGCGTCGCCGGTGTCGATTTTTGAATCGCCGTTCCAGTCGCTGAAACGCCCGCCGGCTTCTTCGATGATCGGTTGAACGGCAGCGGCGTCCCAGACGTTTAGCTCTGGGTCAACCATCGCTTCGGCTCGACCAACGGCGACCAAGTAATAGCCGTAAACGTCGCCCCAAGTCCGACTGAAGTAAAACTGTTTGGCTAGTTCCGCGTAGGCTTGGTCGGATTGGCGCAGTTCGAAATCCGAGACGCTGGTGGTTAGTAAAACACTTTTGCCGGGTTCCTGCTGCCGTGAAACTTTGGCGGGGACGGGTACTTGATCGCCTTTGAAAGAAAACGCGCCGTGGCCGCGGGCGGCGTAGACGCCTTCGTCGAGGCCTGGGAAGTAGACGGATCCGATGATGGCTTCGCGAGGTTTGTCCGCGCCATCGTCACTGATCTTTTCCACGGCGATCATGGTGCCGTAGAGCGGTACACCGGAGATGAATGATTTGGTGCCGTCGATCGGGTCGAGGATCCAGCCGAATCCTGAGGTGCCGGGTTTGCTGGGGAACTCTTCGCCTTGAATTGCGTCGTCGGGGAAGTGGGCTTCGATTTCCGCTCGTAGGTGCGTTTCGGCTTCGCGGTCTGCGACCGTTAGTGGTGACCCGTCTCCTTTGTAGTCGACAGAAAACTGATCGGTTTGAAAGTACTTGAGCGTTACCTGTCCAGCAGACTTAGCGATGCGGTTGGCAAGTTCAAGGCGTTCCAAGTTGGACATGGCAAGGGCTGTATCGATTGAGGGGAAATCTTTTAACCGCAAATGGACGCGAATGCGAATTTCGGTTTTTATCGGTGTCCATTGCCGTTCACTAACGGCTGATTCTTTATTAGCTTTTTGTGCACTCTCCAAAGAGCACAAAAAATGGGCTGGCAATTGTTGATGTGCAATCGCCAGCCCATGAGGTGCTCGTTCAGGATGTCGCAGGATGATTATTCGCCGCGTAGTGACAAGCTGGCTTGCGTTAGCTTTTCGCGAACTTCGGTTAAGCTGGTGACGCCAAAGTTTTTACACTCAAGTAAATCGTCGGCTGACTTGCGAATCAATTCACCGATCGTGGTGAGCCCCAAGCGAGTCATGCACTTGCGAGCACGAACGGACAGGTTCAGATCAGACATTGGACGGTCGAGCAAGACTTGTTCTTCCGGCGATAGATGCGACAAGTCGATCGGCTCTTCTTCGGCTTCTTTTTGGTAGGCGAACTGACCGATCATCAGGCCTTTGTTGGACATCATTTCGCGGATTTCAATCAGCGATGTTTCGCCAAAGTTTTTACTGTTGAGCAATTCTAGTTCGCTGACCTTGCACAAATCGCCAAGCGTGAACAGGCCCATCTTTTTAAGGCAATTACGGCTTCGAACCGATAGCTCAAATTGAGCAATTGGAATGCTCATGACGCCAGCGATTTGCTGACGCATTTTTTCGGTTTGATGATCGTAGTGTTCGTCCATTGAGGCGATGGAATCATTACGATACAAACTTGCTTGCGGGTGAGCTGGATACGAATCAAGGATTCGGTCGTAGCAACTGGTGGCATGTTCGTATTGATCGTGATCTTCATACAGCAAGCCTAGGTTCAGCAATGCACCAACGTGTGCTGGAAAAACCGCTGCGGCACGTTGATAGAGCTCGATCGCTTTTTCATCGTTGCCGCGTCGATCGTTTTCTAGTGCTAAACCAAACAAAGCGCCGGGGTGATTGTCTTCTGCTTCAACGGCTCGCTCGTACAGTTTGACGACTTCTAGCGGGTTGCTGCAAGTCGCGGCGATGGTGGCTCCACGTTGGTAGAGGTATTCGGCGGTTTGTTCGATCGGGCCAAACATGTTGTCGACGATCGCCATGGCGCCTTCGATGTCTTTTTGTTGACGCTTACAAGCAGCGACTGCCAGTTGACAGAGGTCGCCGTTGTATCCAGCCGCTTGAGCCGATTTGTAACTCTCGGTGGCAGTGTCGTAAGCGCCCAGTGCGTAGTGACACTTGCCTTGGTAGAACAACGCGAGTGCTCCGCCGTCGGCGTTGCCGAGCGTTTCGATGGCGTTGGTATAGTGGCCAGTCAAATACTGACAGACTCCCAGCTTGACCGATGTCGCAGGCGAGCGTTCGGTTTGTTGCTCGAGTTGCTGAGTGGCTTCAGTCAGGTTTGGGAATTGCGAAAAATCGTTTGAGATTCGGTTTGAAATGAAACTGATTTCGCTGGGACCAAACGTGCTGTTGGACAACAAAATATCTTTCAATTCGACTTCCGGAACTAAACTCATCAGGACCTCGTCCAAGTAAATAAAGCGGCAACGCTCATCCCGTTATGGGCAACGTACCGCCAGTAAAATTCGTTTGTATGTGAGTGCAAAAGTATCGTCTTTTCGGCGGTTTTTTGCAATGGCTTAGTTTTAAAGCGACCCGAAACGGTCTTTTTTAGGGAAAAAGCTTGGTTTTGGTCGGTCTAGGCCAAAATTGTTGGCTGAAATTGTTGGCTTTTGACAGGATATCGCGCAAGCATAGAACCTGTCATTTGGGGATGCTTGCTTAGGACAAGTTAGTCTCAAGTCTGTGGGCCAGCGGCAATGACTTCGGCGGACGCTTGGTCTTGATAGAGTTCGAAGTTGTCTTTGAACTTTTGAGCCAACAACATGGCCATCGATTCATAGGCTTCTGGATCATCCCAAGTTCCTTTGGGCTGCAACATTCGGCCAGGCACTCCGGGGCAAGCTTTGGGGCTGTGCAGTCCAAAAATCGGATCCGTTACGTAGTCCATGGCGGAAAGTTTGCCGCTGTGAATCGCGTCGATGATCGCGCGGGTGTACTTGAGGCTGATTCGCGATCCGACGCCGAACGCTCCGCCGCTCCATCCCGTATTGACCAACCATACGGAGGATCCGTGGGTGACTTTCTTTTGGGCCAATAGCCGTGCGTACTTCATTGGGTGCCAAACTAAAAACGCCGCGCCGAAGCAAGCAGAGAAAGTCGCTTCGGGTTCAGAGACACCCATCTCGGTGCCCGCCACTTTAGCGGTGTAGCCACTGACGAAATGATACATCGCCTGTTCGGCGGTGAGTTTGCTGACCGGCGGCAAAACGCCGAAGGCATCGCATGTCAAAAAGATGATGTGACGCGCCGATTCGGCCACGCAAGGGATGAGTGCGTTGTCAATGTGTTCTATTGGGTAGCTAGCGCGAGTGTTCGGCGTGATCGAAACATCGGCGTAGTCAGTAACATGGGATTTTGGATCTTGGACGGTGTTTTCTAAAACGGAACCGTAGCGAATCGCGTTGAAGATCTCGGGTTCCTTTTCCGCCGAAAGGTCAACGCATTTTGCGTAGCAACCGCCTTCGATATTAAACACGCCTCCGTCGTTCCAGCAGTGTTCGTCATCGCCTACGAGTCGTCGATCGCCGTCGGCCGATAGGGTGGTTTTGCCAGTTCCCGAGAGTCCAAAGAACAGCGACACGTCGTGCTTTTCCCCGACATTGCACGAGCAATGCATTGACAAAACGTCTTTTTTTGGCATCAGGTAGTTCATGATCGTGAACACACCTTTTTTCATTTCACCGGCGTATTCAGTTCCCAAGATGACCATTTCGCCAGCGTCAAAATTGAGCGATACGGAAGTTGTCGAATCGACGCCTTCGATGGAAGTGTCGGCCGATTGTTGGCCGGCGTTGTAGATGACGTAGTCTGGTTCGCCGAAGTTTTCGAGTTGTTCAGGGGTTGGGCGGATCAGCATGTTGTGCATGAACAGGGCGTGGTACGCACGCGAGCAAACAACGCGGATCTTAAGTTGAGAGGCAGGGTCCCAGCCAGCAAATGCATCCAGTACATAAAAGTGGTCGCAGTTGTCAAGAAAATCCACTGCTTGTTGTTTCAATTTCGCAAACGAATCCTCTGACAGTGGCTTGTTGACTTCGCCCCACCAGACGTCGTCTTTGATACTGTCTTGCATCACGATGCGTTTGTCTTTGGGGCTACGGCCTGTTTTTTCACCAGAGAAAGATGCCAGACCGCCAGACTGAGTGATTTGCCCGTTGTCGTAGAGAATGGATTCCTCATAGAGTTTTGCAGGTGCAGTGTTGTGCATGGCGCCCTGAATGAACTTTCCTTGCGAGAGTGCGGCGACGCGCGATTCTGAAGACTGACTCATGATTTTTTCTGTTGGAGGGTTGCGATCACTTCGGGTAATGGAAATTCAAGGATCGAAACATCTCCGAGTGCCTTGAGGTCTTTAAGGCGATGCCAACCGCGAGTCACTAAAGCTTCACGTTGGGCAACGTAGTCTTGGTCTAGGTTTTTCTTGGCAAAATCAGTTTCGACTTCGACTGCTGGAAAGTCATCAGCCACAATGAACTGTGCTAAGGTTGGGTTACAGCGGATATGTTTTTCGGGTTGTGCGTGGAGTAACTCAGGGTCGAGCAAACCAATTACAAAACGAAGGTACAGATCACTGTCGGTGATTTTTTCTACATCGTCACCACAAACACAACAGAGGTACCCTTCATCGCACTTTGCCATTAAGAATTTCCGTTGTGGGGTGATAGGTTGCGGATATCGTTGACTTTATTCTAGTTGCCATCGGAATAGAACGACAGAAGTTTAACGAGTTTCTTTTGCAAGCAAGGTCGCTTAATCAAAAATGACGGTTTTACGGGAATCAACAAGCGTGAGGGTAGTGGTACGTCGATTTTGGCTTCGTTTTTCAAATTTCGGTTGTACTGCTGCTTAAGGATGGTTTTACCTAAGTGGGGCCTAGAAGCCTAGAACATCGTACATGTCATACATGCCCGGTGCTTGACTGGCAACGAACGAGGTGGCGGCCAGGGCACCAGCTGCATAGCAGTCGCGATTGGATGCGCCCACTTTTAGCTCGATGGTTTCACCTAGCATACCGAAGACGATGGTGTGCTCGCCAGGATTGTCACCAGTGCGTACTGCATGGTAGCCAATTTCGTTTTGCGGGCGCTGGCCTATCATGCCTTCGCGACCATGTTGGTGATTGGTTTGTCCCATTACTGACGCCACAATCTCACCAAACTTCAGTGCCGTCCCACTTGGGGAATCGGCTTTAAAGCGGTGGTGCCGTTCGATGATTTCGACATCGACGCCTGACGAGTGGTCTTTGAGAGCTTTACCTGCCATTTCGACCATTTTCATGGATAGGTTCACCGCCAGGCTCATACTGGGGGCGAATACGATGGGGATTGTTTTCGCAGCGGCATATAATTTCGTTTTAGTGGATTCCTCGAGTCCAGTAGTGGCCATGACCAAAGGGGTTTTTGTCGACGCACAATAATCGATGGCTTGGTCGGCACCCGCTGGCACGGAAAAATCGATGACGGCAGCTGGCGAGTTTTGATAGGTGGCTGCCAATGGGACGTTGATTGGGCCAATTCCTGACATTGGGCCGATATCTTCGCCGATTCTTGGGTGATCGGCTGAGTCGACTGCGTCCACGATTTGGAAGTGATCGCTTTGGTTGCCGAGGTCGATCAGGCGAGCTCCCATTCGGCCAGCGGCTCCGCTAATGGCAATTTTGAGCATTGAATTCCTTAAAAAGTCTTGTTTTTCGAAGTTTGAGTCGGATATTTGGCTAATCGAACGAATGTCTGTTCGAGTCGAAAATGACGAAGTTATTCGAAAAAGCCTTTAAATTACAAACACTTTGTGCCGGAATCCGTATTAAAGCTAATACAGTTTTAGGAGTGTACGGCACGGATTGTTACGGTTTGCCTCATTTATGAACGGGTTTCGAGTTTGAAACAACCCGAGGTGGAGGTCGAATAAATGGGAGTAGATTCGGCTGGAAATAGCGCCTGACCGGTGCTTTTTAAGCCTCGTGTTGAGAAAACACGTTGTTTTGAGGCTATTTTAATTGAATACAGGCCGCAGTGATCTTACGATTAAGCGTCCGATTTACCCGCGTCAAGATGTCTGAAAGGCTTTGACGGGGCAGATTCCTACTGGAGAATCCGATGGCGAAGATGAAAAAGGCTGATGTTAAACCCTTTAAGGAGATGCTGTTGTCGTTGCGTTCGCGGCTGCGAGGCGATGTTTCTACAATGGCTGATGCAGCTCTTTCTGGAAAACATGGCTCAGGTTCGTCTGGTGTATCCAACCATATGGCGGATATGGGATCCGATACTTTCGAGCAAAATAATACGCTGTTGCTGATGAAAAATGAGGGTGAAACACTTTCTCAGATCGAAGGTGCTCTTGAGCGGATAGAGAACGGAGTTTATGGTTCGTGCGCTGAATGCAGTGGGAAAATTCCTAAAATGCGTTTGAAAGTGATGCCCTACACACCGTTTTGCGTTAAGTGCCAGAGTGAGAAAGAATCCAGCTAATCCTGATCTTGATTCAACCAATACAATTTCCTCCAGCGTTGCATCGCAGGGCGGGCGTCCAAGCTTGGGTCGCTACGCCCTCTTTTTTTTACCAGCGATCATCGGTTTAGCAGCGGACTTGATTACCAAGTCGTATATGTTCGCCAACTACTTTTCGCCTGAACGTGCTGAGCAGGGGTATCCACAGGTTAAGGAATGGTGGATCGAGGGCATCTTTGGCATTCAAACCTCGACCAACCCCGGAGCATTATTTGGCATTGGCAAAGGTTATAGTTGGCTGTTCGCGTTACTGTCAGTTGTTGCGGTGATTGGAATCATCCTGTGGCTGTTTCGTTTTGGTGGTATTTGGGATCGATGGTTGACGTTTGCGATGGGTTTGGTGACTGGGGGCGTTTTCGGAAACTTGTACGATCGCGTTGGGCTGGGCTTTACGCCGGGCTTTCCTGAGTCCATTCGGACCGACGTTCGCGATTGGGTGTTGTTTCGTATCGAAGGCGTGCCGCTGTTTGATCCGTGGCCAAATTTTAATATTGCCGATTCGGTTTTAGTTGCCGGCGCGATCATGTTATTTGTCCACGCGTTTATGTTGCAACCAAACGAATCCGAAGAACAATCGCAGCAAAGCTAATTATTTCGCCCGACGCTAGCGCGTTCGGCTCACAGGGGTTTAGCGATTCATGAAGCCTGGATTTAAATTCGAACTCCTGCACGTCGATAAACACTGCGGTGCCCGATTAGGGCGTTTGACGACTCCTCGCGGTGTGATTGATTTGCCCACGTTTATGCCCGTGGGGACGTGCGCGACGGTTAAGGGATTGACGACCGGGCAAGTGAAGTCCACTGGTGCTCAGATTATTCTGGGCAACACGTATCACCTGCATCTGCGTCCGGGTGAGGACACGGTCGATCATTTTGGTGGCTTGCCGAACTTCATGGGCTGGGATGG
>CAZHCH010000041.1:0-27389 GCA_964530985.1 uncultured Pirellulaceae bacterium
GAACCACCAAAGGACTCAATCGAAACCAAAGACGGCACCGCGCGTTTTGTCGCCGTTCGAAAAGCCTGCGAAGTTAACTGCAACGATTCCAGTTGCGATAGCGGAGCCGCAGTTTGCTGAAGCTCGGCCACCGCCTCAGTCTCCTGAGCACTCACCATCGACGGATGCGCAAACGGCAGACCAACCAACGCCAGAACGCCACCGATTATCAGCGAGCAACACCAAGTCAACTTTTTTGAGCCGAAAAATTTCATTTGCGTTTTCGTTTCGCCACAGGAACCAACTTTTGTCGAACCAATTGATTGGCTCGTTTATAGATCAACAACACTTCTTCACCCACGGGCAACGTTTTAACCGTGTCTTGGAAGTCTTTGACGGTCGCGATTTTTTCGCCGTTGATCGAAACGATCACGTCATCCGCTTTCATCCCCGCTTCGGCCGCTGGCGAACCGCGTCGAACTCGATCGACGTAAGCTGGCGACTTTCGCCCTCCCTGCAAAAACACTTGAATCCCAAGTTCGCCGATTTCCTTTTTAACGTCCGGCGTTTCTGCTAATGCCGTGTTCGACGATTTCTCATCACTGTTAACAAAGGCATGCAACACGTTACAAGGCACCGCGTAATTCAACCGAGTGTTCGTGTCCGAGCTATTAATAATCTTGCCGACCAACCCAGCCAACCTCCCATCGGCCGTCAACACCGCGCCGCCGGCAGCACCGGGATTGCTGGTGATCGCGTCAATTAAAAATAGTTCACCGCGAAACGCATAATCGCGTTTGGACAGTTTCGCATCCATCTCTGACTGCAACGAAACGATCCCCAACGTCGCCGAAATGGGCTCCGCTTTGTCGGCGACTTTGAAGGCGTTGCAAATCGCCACCACCCAATCGCCTTGTTGAACAATGGGTTGCTTGGCCAGTTCGAACCAACTAGGAGTTTCGGCTTCGATTTTTAGCAAGGCTAACTGCCGTTGCCGGTCTCGTTTTAAAACAGCAGCAATATGAGCGCTGCCGTCTGCCAGAACAACACGAACTCGCTTGCCATCCAGAAACACTCCTTGTGAGGTCAAGATCAGACCGTCTTTTGACACTGCGAATCCGGTTGCGGCTCCTTCGACTTTACCAGCGGCGGCACCGAATACTTTTACCATTGCAGGCTGAGCCCCTTCGATTGTCGATTGAAGCGAGTCGCTCAGCTTTGCTGAAACGGCCTGAGCCAGCATCGGATTGCACCAGTAGGGCGTCATCAGGCAAAAAGCAAAAACTGCGCTGAACCACATCCGTGGCTTAGTCGTCCGCGGCAGTTGTTCTAAGTTCTTTCTGCTAATGGGGCGAGCACGAGCGATGATATCAATCATTGTTTTGCCTCCGGTTCGGTCGGCATTGAGAAATCGACGTCTTTTTCTTGGGCCAATTCAACAGTGTCAACTTGGATCGTCAGCACCGTCGTCTCTGCTAAACCGCTCACCACCGTAGCTTGCATTGGCATCCATCGATTCTGTTTTTGCTCCCAGCGATCAAAGACAACTCCACCTTTACTGGCGTCACGATCACTGGCGAGTTTGACTAATCTTGGTTCCGGTAGTCCGGCTTTGCCGTACATTTTAAACCAGCCGTAAAGCGGAGTTTCGTCAGGTGTTTGGAACACCATCCGCCACGCGTTGTTGTTTTGGGCTTTGCCGCTGCCATCGATCAACGCGTTCGGGAGATTTGAAAAAGGCTGCTCAGCCATCACCGACGCCATCCCGATTGCGAATAAGGCTTGTGGTTGTTGGATTAAGTCCTGCGTGGCAATCGGATCAAACTGCTGCGGACCTTGTTTATAGTAAGCTTGGCCATCGAAAATCACATCCATTTTCAGCTGTCCTGAAATCATCAAACGAAAACCGCCTGTACTGCCAAGCTTCAGTTCGAAATCGTCTTGTTGATCCGCGATGCCGATGGTCCCCGCGACTACCCACCCGAGTTGGGCGTCCACTCCTTGACGTCGCTTTAGCAAAATATTCTTGGCTGCCGCGACGACTTGATTTGCGTATTTGCGGTTGGTTTTTTGATCGCGAATCGTCCCGGGTTTGGCGGCAAGCATTTTCAACATCGCCAACTGCCGTCGGATTTTCTTTTTCTCTTCGGGCGTCGGGTTGGGTTGTGGGCGGGGCGCCCTAGGTGATTTGTAGGGTAGCCCGAACGCTCTGGTGCGATACGTTTTGATTTCGCCGTCTGATTTGCGAACTTTTAGCTCCGTTGGCCATTGTTCGGGCAAGGTGCATATCAAATTCGTGAATTGGTTGGCGGTTTTAATCGGGATTCCTTCAAATTCAATCAGTTCGTCGCCTAATTCCAAACCCTCTTTAGCAATCGGAGCCAAGACGTCAATCCGAGAGCAAACGACTTTTCCTGATCGATCTGAGAACTGGAGGTCCAGCGTCGCGTGTTCGGTGAGTTTGGTGGCGAGCAAATCTGGAATGAAGTTTTTGATTTGATTGGCAGAAATTGCGTACCCTAGGCCCACGTTAACTCGTCCTCTTTCTTTGAAACTACCGCGACCGTTGATGCCGATCACTCGTCCTTCTAGATTAAATAGCGGACCGCCTGAGTTGCCCGGATTGATTGATGAATCGACTTGGATGCAATTGCCGTAGACCAGCTGGTTTTTACCTGCGCCTGGTTGGTATCGCTTGACGCCGCTTACGATGCCTAATGTTACTGTCGGGGCTTGGTCTTCGGTCAAAATAAATGGATTGCCCATCGCAAGTGCCCAATCGCCAACGTGAACTTCGTCCGAATCACCGAGCGGTGTAAAGGGGAAATCGTGATCACCTTCCATCTGAATAATCGCAACGTCGCCACCCGGGTCGGTACCGATAAGTTTCCAACGGTATAGTTTACCGTCAGCCAGTCCGCCCCAGCCGGTAACTCCTGATCCCACGATCACGTGATGATTCGTTAAAGCAATTCCGCTGGGATCGATAATAACTCCCGAACCACCACCTTGACGGTCGTCGTCGTAGATGGCCACGACGCTACCAATGACTTTGTTGATTGCCGCGATTCGTTTTTGTTCGAGATTTTTTACCGCGGCAAGTTGCGATTGGGTTAATTCGGTTTCGTTTGGCTGGTTTTCTTGCTGTACAACGAACAACGGTGTAACGGCAGCGCAAGAGTCGCTAGGGCCAAGCGAGACCGCCGCTATGAGCGTAAAGAGAAAAGATATTTGTAAGCTGTTCATTGAACTGTCTACCTGTGTTATATCAACGTTTAGCAATCTATCGCTGATAAACCATTATTTAGTATCTTTTGTGTTGATCAGTTTGGCGCCGCCCCAAATGACGTGGTCCGCTAAATCAAACTGGCGTCCGGGCAATACGATCAACGACACTCGATTTGCATTGGCAACATCGACATCCAACTCAATCGGGGCACTAGCGGCCGTAAGCTGTTGATTGAAAACCTCGACACCGTCGGTTTTAATAGCCACTCGGCAGTCGCCTCTCCCTTTAGTTGCCCAGTCGATGCCAACGGTAGCAACCAGCCGATTGAACTTTTTGTTGTTTGCGTAAATCAACTCACTGGTGGCTTGGACACCAATGCCGTTGCTGAACGTGATCGGCTGGTCGTCCTTGCCGCGGATCTGAAGCTTGCCACCGGTCACACTTCGGTCGCGTTGGTAGGGTCGTGGTTCAACGAAGTCGGTTGTCTCAGTGACAGAGACAGGGTCTATGCTGGACAGGAATAAAATACGATCCGATTGAATCCGGATTTCAGCCACTTGTTCAGTTTTTATCGAAAGCATGGCGTCCTTGGCGATCAATAGCTTCAATTCCGGACTACGGGAAAGTCCTGATTCCTGCGAATCGTCACCCCAGCTTTGAATCAAACCAAAGAACCGTGAACCTTCGGTTGTCGCTACACTGCCCAAGATTCCAGTCGGGGCTTGGTAGCCAACATTTGCTAATACGATCGCGTTGACTTTAGCGATGCCGATCGAACGAAGTTTCCCTTTGTAGTTCACGCTGACGGCTTCGTTGGTAACGCCTTCGATAATGCCGTTGACTGTTTGGGGGGTACCGTCAACATCGACGATCACTCGGTCGGTGTTGGCAGGTGGTTTTGCAATGGATTGTTGGACCGATTTAGAATCACGCCAAACGATTGCCTGGACTGTTTGAAGCGGTAACTGAAACTTCCCTAGCCGACCCGTCAACGAAACAGTCTCTCCATCAACGCTAACTGCATCGGCGCCGATCTTGGCGGTGCCCCATACCGTGTCACCGACCAGATAAACCTCCACGGGCTGTTGAACGGATACAATCGGCTGCTTGGTTTGGATCGACTCGATTGAGTCAAGCCGCACGTCATTGCCAAATCCAGCACCGGCCACTTGGCCAGAAGCGTCAATTCTGTCGACGACCCCTGTTAATTGCTGCCCATCAATGGTTCGTATGACCATCTGTTGGGCGATTGTCGATCCCAGCATCGAGCTTAAGCCGAACGTCGCGAGATGAATTGCGACAAACGCCACCCAAAAGCTTGTTGCACTACGCGTGTGTTTTGTTAGGGTCATTAATTTCAAGATCAATATTTTGCCACGGTTAAATTGTCACAACCGTATTATCTTAGCCGATCTTCGCGGATTTGACTGCTGGATTAAAAAAACAGCACCGTCCAAACCGTGATTGGTTGGTGAAACAAGAGGCGGTTTGAGCTACAATGCTGGGCTCGAATCAGATACTACATGAAACAATCTGGCTTCCTAACCTGCTTTCAAAGTGATTTTTTTTGATGACAACTGACGACGCAAAACCACAATTGGATCTTGAAATCAAAGACGCAGAAGTAATATTCTCAACGGTCTGGGAAAGCCTTGAAGATCAAATCGGACACGAAAACCTTCGATTCCCTAAAGAACTCATCTTGCTGGGCGGTGCTCCTGGGTCGGGCAAAGGTACTCACACTCGGTTTATTACCAAATCTCGCGGATTGACTTGTCCGCCAGTGGTGATCAGCCAACTGTTGACATCTCCCGAAGCTCAAAAGATTAAAGACCAGGGTCTAATGGTTGGTGACACCGAAGTCATCGGGTTACTACTGCGAGAGTTGCTCAAACCTGAGTACCGAGATGGAGCGATTTTAGATGGTTTCCCGCGAACGCAAGTTCAAGTTGAATGTCTAAAGTTGTTGGTTGACAAAATTGAGCAATTGCATCAAGAATTTTCTGGGACCGAACTTGCCATTCATTTTCGTCGACCGATCATTCATGCGATGGTTTTGTTTGCTAGTGAGCAAACCAGTGTAGAACGTCAGTTGTTACGCGGTCAGCAGATTGAACGCCACAATGCGGAAGTCAAAGAAACTGGAATCGGCCAGATAGAAGAACTTCGGTCGACTGACTTGACTCCAGAAAAGGCAAAAAGTCGTTATCACGTATTCAAAGAATTGACTTGGAACGCGCTGCAGTCACTGCAAGACCTTTACCACTATCACTTCATCAACGCGGAAGGGCCGATCCACGAAGTTGAAGCGAACATTCTGAAAGAGTTGCAATACCAGAGTTCGTTGGAACTTGACCCGCTTACCTTCGATCGCTTGCGAATGATTCCAGTGGCCGATGACATCACTCTGCATGCTCGTCAAGAGTTAATCAAGCGGCTCGACAGTTACGAGCTAACGCAGACGGATCTGTTAATCGAAGTCACTGAGATGATTCAGAACGACTTCATGCCAATCATCATGACTCACGCCTTTTCGGGACGCGCTAGTGTGACCACGGAGGCGGAAGTGTTCGCCGACCCGTTGGCATTGCAAATGTTGATCGACGTGTTCAGCGAACGCGGATTCCATGCGGTCGTTGACAAACGCCGCCAAGAGGTGCCGGAGTCAGTCGACTTGAATACAGGGAAAATTACTTGTCGCAGGAAAATTATTTACCGGATTTCGATTTCCTTCCAAGGATCG
The DNA here is from genome assembly GCA_964530985.1 of uncultured Pirellulaceae bacterium. Taxonomy (GTDB): domain Bacteria; phylum Planctomycetota; class Planctomycetia; order Pirellulales; family Pirellulaceae; genus Mariniblastus. The sequence continues at coordinate 5,952 of CAZHCH010000041.1, forward strand.
TCCATTCGACGCGGGTAAGCGTTCATGCCGAAAACCGATCAAGAATTCATGAGGCTTGCTGTTAATGCAGCGAAAAACGGATTGGGCTTAGTCGAGCCCAATCCGATGGTCGGATGTGTAATTGTGGCCGACGATGAAGTAATTGGCATCGGCTGGCACGAAAAGTTTGGCGGCCCGCATGCAGAGATCAATGCAATTAATTCGGTAAAGTCGGACTTGAAACATAAGATTGCCGGCGCCACAGCTTTTGTTTCGCTGGAGCCTTGCTCACATCAAGGCAAAACGGGCCCCTGTTGTGACGCTTTGATCGCAGCCAAAATTGCTCGCGTGGTCGTTGCGGTTGTCGACCCCAACCCCAACGTGTCAGGGCAGGGGATTGATCGTTTACGAGCTGCTGGCATCGAAGTCGTTGATGGCGTATTGGCCGAAGAGGCTCAGCAAGTACTCGCTCCATACCTGAAACGGACTCAAACTGGCCTACCCTGGATTATTGCTAAATGGGCGATGACGATTGATGGACGGATTGCTACTGCCAGCGGCGACAGTAAGTGGATATCTAACGAAAAGTCCCGTAAGCGAGTTCATGAATTGCGGCGCCGTGTTGACGTTGTGTTGGTGGGAATCGGTACCGCACTCGCGGACAATCCAATGTTGAACCCTCGGCCGGCGGGCCCTCGAACCGTCTCTCGGGTAGTCGTCGATTCCGCAGTTCGTATCCCGTTAGATTCTAAAATTGTAAGTACAGCCAACGAGTTCCCCACGTTGGTCGCTGTTGACGGTGATCAAGCAGAAACGCAAAAAGATAAAATTGCTGCGTTACGGTCGGCTGGCTGTGAGATTTGGCAGAGCGATCTCGGTCAAAAACCAAACGATCGGCTGCTAGGGTTGCTCGGCCATTTAGCAAGTAACGGCGCCACGAACGTGATGGTCGAAGGTGGCAGCCAAATCCTCGGAGCGCTTAACGACCTTGCTCAGATCGACGAGGTTCACTTGTTCACAGGTGCGAAGTTGCTCGGCGGCGAAAACGCGTTGTCGCCTGTCGGAGGTGTCGGTCCTAGTTTGATGGACGTTGCCACAGAAATGCAACTCCAGCGAGTTGAGCGGATTGAGAACGACGTATACTCCGTTTATCGCCGAACAGGCGATTAGGCATTGAATTTCCAGCCGCTCACCCAGTTTTCGTCGTCGTATTGCTCTGCCCACATGCAGTGGCTTTCGAAACGACCGGTTTCACCGCTGAGTTGCATAATCTCCAAGTTGGCTTTTTGACCAGCTTTAGTTTCAGCTTTGCTCATCAAGCAAATCCCACTCTTAGATAGATTGCGAGTGAAGCCTGGAATGTGAGTCGTGTTGCCCGGGATAAAGATATTGACTGGAAGTGCGACGTTCATGCGGTCACTATCGCGCTGGTTAGGTTCAACAAGTCGGTCGTCCTTTAGTAGACGCCCTACTGGGCAATTTCCATTTATTAGTTGCCACCCCGAAACCCAGTAGGCACTGCCGAACTTGGAACTCCAACAACACTTAGCCGAATTAGTTTTTTTCGTGTTTTTTCCGAACACACTAATGGTGGCCTTAGCCCCTACGCGAAATGGCTGTCGCATGATCAAGCATACGCCTTGAGTCGAAATATCTCGCGAAAATCCATTGAGCGTCGAGTCGAATCGCTCTTCGTAAACCTGAACTGGCACGCATAGTAACTGGCGAGTGTCGCTTCTTTTTTCGGAGTGGATTTTTTTTTCGTCGTCCAAAATTTTCGACAAAACTTCAGATGTTTGTAGTGTTTCGCTTTGGGATGTATTTGTTGTCATTGCTATTTTCGGCGCAGGTAATTGAAAGACTAGCTAAAAACGGACCTACAAGCCTCAGGTTGAAGTAAGCAGCGCAAAGGCGACAAGTTACTGCCTGATAATATTCGAGGGTGCTGATTCATGATTGGCGATCCATGGACAATCCAGCCACGTTGAAATGTAGGTCAATAAAAGGGTTGGTTTGGGTATTAAACGGAGCCACACGCAAATATGTGCCGGCGCGACCGGTGTAAGGTAACGCAGTGCGGGTTTTACGGGTCGAATGGTTGGTACTAGATCTATAACTACCCAAATCGTATGGTCAGCGGAAAAGCGGGCTCCACTAGTAAAGGGGGTTCGTTAAAGACAGCAAATCAATTTTTCGTTACAATCGGGGCAACGGCGGCACCTAATTCGGTCGCTGTTCCGCTCCCGCCGACTCTTTCCGGCACGATTCCTTTACATTGTTATCATGAACATTCAATCGAAATCCTCCCGAAGTAACATCAACTGGAAGCAAATCGCGATCATTGCTGTTGTGTTGGGCGTTGCAGCTTTTCAGTACATTAACTCACCGCGGAATGCGGATGACAACAATGGCCCACCGAGTGGTGGGACGGCGCAACTTGATGGGCCCGATCATATTGACTTGGATGATGAACTAACAAATTTAAATAAATCAAAGCAGAATAACACGAGTAAACCGGACCTTAAGTTCCAACCGATTCAAGAGGCAAACCAGTCCGACTCGAACACAGTTTCCTCGAACAAGCCCTACCTGAAAGACGGACAACGAGGCAAAAAAGTATCTCCCGCTGGTTTGATATACAACTCGTCCAGAAGCGGCGAACATCGAACCGAACATGTTTTGCGACATGCTCACGACCAGCCCAGTCGCTCTGGCAACCACGGCGTGTTTGATGCCAACGGAGATGACGTGTTTCGTTTACTTGACGAAGCTTACAAAATGATTCAGAGCAACAGCCGGCAAGTCACTAAGGACAGGCCGCGCGCGGGCGAAGAGTACAAAACCGCCTACGTGATCAACATGAACCGTCGAATTGGATACCGCGGCGGAAAAAGCGGTAACCGTGATGGTAAACCCAAACTGTCTAAAATCAAATTAGTTCTTGCTAATGGCAATCAGGTTATTACCGCCTACCCGTTCTAGCAGCTAATTAATTAAAGTCGGTTAACCGTCGTCACTAGTCAGTAACCTGTGTCCAGCGACACGCAACTTTTTCGTTGATGGCTACTCAATTTTACTAATTTCATCGATCAACGTCATGTATTGGTCTTCAGGGATGCCGAGCGTACTTGACAGTTTTATCAGCTGCGTTTGATGGCCAGGTTGAAGATCACCTCCAGCTGACATGGTGTGAAATGCTAGTTTTACAACGAGTGCTTTTCCGTGGTCGGACAACTCGCTGGCGAAGCCGCCCACAAATGCATTCAAGTCGGTGTTGGCCGACATGGCCATTTTGATTTCAGTATCCAGCTTATGTTGAGCGACCGGCAGTCCAGTGAACTCTTGGTATTGTTTGTTGATTTCGCCGCGTTCTAAATCGTCGACTCTACCATCAGCCAATGCAGCCATGACCATCAGGCGAAGCATGCGTTCTTCATTTTGCTTCTTTTCGACTTCGGGATCGTATGAAAGTATCTCTTCACCAAATGAACCTGCGCAAGAATTGCACTCGACATATCGCCCGGATACGTTCAGAGGAATAATCGGTATGAAATAGATCGTGAAGAAATTTCGTACTTGTTTAATTACACCAGCACAGTTGTCGTCACATTGAGGGCAATGGAATTGGATGTTCTCAGTCGTTGATGTGATGCCTCGCCAACCCCAGATAATCATTAATCACCTCTAGAATAAAAAACAACAAAGCTTCAGTATAAGGAATTTGAATCTGGTTTGTATTTGAATTCGTTGATTTTAGGATGTCACAAAATCGTATCGTCGATTCAGCTACCGCTTGTATCTGGCGATTTTGAATTTGCGAAGTCTTCGAACATCGCGTCGATTAAACTTGGGTTCAGTTTGAAGTCCAACTTGTTTGAGTTCCCGATCGACGCGTGAAATACAATCCGGTATCTCAAGGTAATCGAGTCGCCATTTTTGATTGTATGTGCGCCAAATCCTTTTGGCTTGTTTTGGAAATAGTGCAAGCCAAATGGATTGGCCGCAACTAACCCATAGTCTCTTGCTTGCCAAGTCGTTGGGTGCCCAAAGTTGTTTGGGTGGTCAAAGAAATAAACACTTCGGGTTTGGACGGCCTCTGAATCGTTGCGCACTGATCCAGCATACGCGACCCACTTAGCGTTTTGGCCCCAGATAGCTTTTCCTGAAACCCCTGCGCTGTTGATTGCTTCAGGGCGCGACTCGAATTGCAACTTCGGCCTAGCTTTCTTGAAAGGCTTTAGCCGCAGTGCAGGGTGAGTCCGAATAGCGAACAACCCCTCCTTCGTATCGTCAAGCGTGAAGTCGCCATGGGACGCAATCAACTTAATTTCAGCATCCAGCCAACGGTACGTTTTTGCTGGGTCTCCGCCAAATCGGTAGGTTGTTTCGTCGGACAGTATCGGTTCTTGTTCGCCTTTTTTGATCCAGTGATTGCGGACAGTGAAACTCGATTCGGTTTTGGCAAGGAATTCTTGATGCTTAACGGACCCTCCTTTTTCCGTCCAGAAGTCGACGCCGTTGATGATGTGTCCGGTCCAGATAGATTTTTGGTGTGGATGATCTTTTTGTTCGGCCGCTTTCTTTTCAAGAGGAAACCCACGCGTCATCGGTAGCTGCTGAGGGCCAAAAACTGGATAGAAAACCGGCTTCGCATGAGATTTGAAGTCGTACGTTGTGAAGTGGTCACCGTTGATGGAAACGCTTCGTTTTCCGTCGATGACTTTACTGATCTGGATTGTGCCGCTGGTAGATGTGTGTGATTGAGCAAAGGAGTGAAGTGGAAAAAGGCAATAAAGTCCAAGCGTCAACAGAGAGAATGCCGTTCGAAGATGTTGATGTGTTTGGTTCATTCGCTTGGTTCGTTGTTGGTATTTCAGATCGGTTGGCGATTCCATTTTATCAGATGTCGTCTGGTTATCCAAAAGCTGACTAAACGGCTGAACCCAACAGAAGACCTCGACGCGAAAATCGGTAGTCGTTACACTCGGGCGGTCAAAGCCCCTCCGACTATCGAGTATTCGCATGCCTAAGATTGATCAGTTTGAGAGTATTTTTCGAGCGGCGTCTAAAGAGTCGTTTGAACCCGCTGCGGTCACGTTTGAGCGCGTGATGGTCGTAACCGATTTAGATGAAGCTGCCAGCCAACCGTTTTGCGATGAAGTCAAAACGTTCTTGGGGGAATTTACCGAACAAGAAGCTCCAACATGGAAGTTGGTCGACGGAAAACAATTTTCCAGTGTGCCGCAACTTCTGGAGCAAATCAATGATTTTCGTCCAGATTTGATTTGCACTTACCGGAATTTGCATATTCCTGCCAACGAGCATCCGTATAGTTTGGGAGTCTATGTCGATGTGCTGACTCAAGCCACGACGACGCCAATTTTGTTGATGCCGCGATTGGAGCTGCAGACGGAGTTTGAGGCTGCCGAACTGGCGCGTACTGGTACTGCGAAAGTCATGGCGATCACCGATCACTTGGCCGGCGATCATCGTTTGGTCAATGTTGCGGCGAGTTTGGTTCGCGCGGATGGAAAACTGTTTTTAACGCATGTTGAAGACCAAGTTATCTTTGAACGATTTTTAAATGTGATCGACAAAATCGCCGAAATCGATTCCAAGATCGCTCGCGATGCCATCGTCAGTCGTTTACTGTCAGAACCGCGAGACTATATTGAAACATGCCGAGTCGTGCTTGAACAGCAAACCCAAGTGAAGGTCGAAGCGATCGTGACGTGCGGTCATTTGCTCAAAGACCACCAAAAGTTAATCGAAGAACATGAAATCGATCTTTTAGTTTTGCATACAAAAGACGATGATCAGCTCGCCATGCACGGGCTGGCCTATCCATTGGCGGTGGAGATGCGAGACCGACCGATGCTGTTGATCTAGACTTTGGAAAAGATCGCTCCGCGTTTTGATTGAATAAGTACCTTGGCTTCAACTGATTTTTATGATTAGCAATCCATTTGAGATGTTTTTGAACCCTGCCATGCTGGCAAGTACGCACGGTGTTGACTGGCCGGTGACGTTACTGTTTTCGCTGTTGCTAGTCGGATTGATCGCTTGCTTGGCGTTGGAAGAAAAAATCCACGCGAAAAAGTCAATCATTGCTGGATCGTTTGCCGTCGTTTGTTTGCTGGCGGGAACGTTGTGCGGCATTCTGAGCTTCGAAGAGATCGTGGTTGGTTCGCATGAGGTCAATGTCCCCGCTGGCGAACTGAGCGTTGATTTTTCATGTCCCGTAGAGATTGAAAATCTGGATACTCACTCGGTGGAAACGACAGAGCACTTGGAAATCATAGCCGCAGGGTCAGAGTCCAGTGGCCACGGCGAAAGTCCCGACGGAGCCGACCATGAACATAACGACGACGATACCCACACTGACGAAGGCCAACATCTGGCTCACCATGCGTTACACGTGGATGGGCATCGGTTGAGTACTCCAGTATATATCCCGGGAATTGATTGGTCGGTGATCGCGATTATTTTAGGGTCGAGCCTGTTTGTGGATATCACCAGTAAATCAGGTTTGTTTTCCTGGATTGCAATCAAGGTGACGAAGGCTTCGCGTGGCGATCCGTTGTTGCTGTTGTTCTTTTACGGCATCATGACGGTCGTGTTTTCTGCGGTGCTAAATAACGTTACCGCGATGATTATCATTGGTTCGTTAACGGTTGTGTCATTGGACAAACTTGGCCGGCGTGAGCAGCTACTGGGTTTCTTGTTGATCGAAGGTTTGTTGACAAACATCGGCGGACTACTAACGCTAATTTCAAGCGTGCCAAATATCATTGTGGGAACTGTTGCTGAAATCAGCTTCGTGACGTTCTTTATTAAATCAGCTCCGTTTGTTTTTGTAGCGACTTTGATCACGCTTTTTCTGGGTTCGATGCTGTTCAAAATCAAACGACTAAAAACAGACGAAGAAAAATTAGAGGCTCAGCGATTGGTCGCCAGCTTTGACGAAAACGATGGCGTTCAGAGTTGGGTTTTTTTCAAGTTTGCCGCTGTGATGTTGGTGCTGTTTATTTTGACAATCGCGACCACGTCAGTGCTGCCGGGAATTAGTAGTTTGGGCATGGGGTTTGTTGCAATGGCCTTCGCGGTGATCATGCTGTGGCGTTACAAGTCCGACGTGAACCAATTTTATAGCGCCGTCGACTGGGATTTGTTGGGCTTTTTCGCGGCTTTGTTTGTCGTGATTTACGTAATGGAGCATGCGATGGTGTTGCATGCGATCGGCAACGGATTGCAGATGGTGCTGAAAGACTTCACTGCCGTGCCGGCCAATCAAATGGATTCCACGGCGTTGTTACTGGGATCTGCGGTGTTTAGTAGCGTGACGGACAATATTCCTCTGGCGGCGATGTTTGGCAGTATCTTGCACGATTTGGGAACGCCCAACGAATCAACGTTGTGGTGGGCTGTGATCTTCGGCGCGAACCTTGGTGGAAACTTGACTCCGATCGGTTCAGCTTCAACCTTGGTTGCGGTCACGATCATGCACAAGCATAAAGTTCCGATGTCGTTTATCGGGTTTGTCAAAGCGGCGGTGCCGTACGCAGTGGTACAGATTGTGTTGGCGGTCGTGTACGTTGTATATGTGCTGCCGTACTTTTAATAAAGCAGGTTTACGCCAGTGTCATCTTGCGATGCTCAATGTCGGCATCTAAGTAAACGTCGCCCGTGGCGGTGAAGCCAAATTTTTGATAGAAGGCGATAGCGTTTAGTTGAGCTGACAACTCAAATTCGTCGGCGCCGTCTGATTTTCCGATATCGATCAAGCGACGCATAATAGCGGCGCCGACACCAGCACCGCGCCAGCTTTTCAACACCGCCATGCGTCCGATCGTAGCGGTTGCTGCCGCGATCTTTACGCGCCCTGTGCCGATCGGTTTTTGATTTGCGTCTACAGCGAGCACGCATTGAAACTGGTCATCGTCGCCAGTCCATTCCAATGCTGGGTCGATACCTTGTTCGATGACGAAAACTTGCTGCCGAACAGCGCGGATCAATTCGGCGTCTTGCGGCCACTGGACGTTTTTAAGTTCGAAGTGTTTCACGAAAATGCCTGTCACCATACGATAGGTTAGGAAAAAACGGTTGCCTTCCGGCTTGTCGTTAAACGGAGCGACTATCAAATCACTTTACGGGAGTAAAGCGAATCGAGGTCAAACTAGCGGCCTCGAAATTGCCTTCAATACAAGTCACGTCAATCGTGTATCGCCCCGGATTGGGGAAGTTGATCCAGCCGATTGGGAACGTCTGGTAGTTGTGGGACGAATTTTGTTGGTTTTGGATTTTCTCGCCGCCTCGAACACTGACTCCCCACACGATTCGGCCGTTGCCTCGGTATTTAAGATCGACGTTGTATTCGCCAGCTTCAGCGATTTCGATCGTCCAGGTTGCTTTGCCACCCGTATTCCAGCCGCCAAATTGCGAAACCCGTTTCCACTCGCCAAACTTTTCCATCCAACGTTTATCTGCTTTTTTGATTCCTGTCGCCGTCGCGAATTCCGCCGAGATTTCGGTTGCGATCTCTGGATCGATACCCAATGTTGTGTCTACTTTTGCGGTTCCTGCCAAAGTGACTTCGATGACCGAAGCCAGTTTTTCTGGGGATCGTGCGGGCAGCTCAAGAATGGTCCAGCCGTTGGCACTGGTGTGCGAAACGGAGGTGGGCGATTTTGTGCCAAGCAGTTTCGTTGATTTGATTTTGGTTTGAAGTCCAGGTAGGTAGAGTTTGCCAGAGACAGGCCATTCAAATACGGTCAGGAACATTTTGTCGCCTTCGGTTGTCACGTCGCCCCATGGCAGCGCGTGCCGCCAAGGTGACGGGCCCGCCCCGTAGATGACTTGCGGATATCGAGCAATCCACTTGCCAGATTCTCGCAAGGATTTGGCGGCTCGCTCGGGAACTGAACCGTCGCCGCGTGGCCCGATGTTCAGCATGTACGTTCCGCCGCGACCAACACAAGACACCAAACGGTGTAAAATCTCTTTCGGCGATTTCCAGTTCTGGTCGTACCAAGCATACGCCCAAGAGTCGTTAGTCGTGTCGACGCTCTCCCACATACCTTCCACGTTGGACACGGGAACTTCCATGTCGCCGAGCGTTTGGTAGTCGCCCAAGTCGTGGCCAGCGCGGCCAGAGACGAGTGCGTTCGGTTGGTTTTTTCGGACCACCGCAACCAATTGCTGTACGTACTCTTTGGCTATATTGCCGGGTGTGTCAAACCAGACGATCGAAATTGGACCGTACTGGCTAGTGATCTCTTCGATTTGCGGCAAGCATTTCTTTTTGAAGTAGTCGTCAAACGTCGCACGCTGGCCGTTTTCGTCTTTACCGGGGCCTCCTTGAGCGCCGGGAAACGTCCAGTCTCGATTGTGCGAATAATAAAAACCAAACCCCAAACCGGCCTCTGCGCAAGCTGCGGCGAGATCTTTCATTGGGTCGGTGTTCCACGGCGTGGCGTCAACAACATTGAAGTCACAGGACTTCGAGTCGTACATTGCGAATCCATCGTGGTGCTTACTGGTGATCACGATGTTTGTCATGCCTGCGTCTTTGGCCAGATTAACAATTTCTTTGGCGTTAAATTTGATAGGGTTAAAGGTCTTGGCGAGGTCTTTGTATTCTTGATTAGGGATTCCAGCCATGTTTTTGTGTTTGATCCATTCGCCGATTCCGTAATAGGTTTTTCCATCGACTTGGTTGGCCAATTGGGAGTACAGACCCCAGTGAATAAACATGGCGTAGTTACCCACGTCAAACAGCTCGCCGCGTTTGGCGCCGTCGGCGCGTAATTTCGTCGCTTGATCACCCCACGAGTCGGCCATGTTCGGTTCTTGTGCCATGCTAAATTGATTCGCGATCAATAACATTAATGCTGCAAAACTACTATAAACAAATGGCGTTCGTTTGCGCGTAATCATCGAATATCCTATCGTTTAGATGGGCGGTGAATTTGACTAAGAGAGAAATCAACTCAGCGTTACTGCTCTACAAGCGCCTTTAGCTCTGCGAGGCTTTTGTCGTACGCGTATCCCAGTTGGCCCGGGAAAAATGGCGCCATTAAACCGTATAGTGGTGTGCTGGGAAGTTGCCCGGCGCTGTGCCAAATCACGATGGTTTTATTTTCACCATCGGGCTCGAGCGTGAACGTACTGGTCATCTCGGGAAAGTTATGAAAAGTGTTTGTGTAAGATAGCGATTTATTCGGCGTTGACTTTGTAATCCAAAGCTTGCCTTCACCTCGAATTTCGGTCCATGTTTGAGCCGCTCCGACGCCTTCCTCGGTGCCGTTATATTTGATGACCAACTGTTCGATCTTTTCCGTGTTGAATTGGTGTGACCATTGCGGCCACTTTTTTAGTGAGTTCAAGTAAGGAAAAATTTCATCCGCCGGCCGCTCAATTTCGACCGTTTGCTGAAAATCGTAGCTTCTTGGAAGCATTCGTTCGATCAACAGTAAGACACCGATGATCGTAGCAATCAGCAACAGCAATCGTAAAAAATACTTGGTCATGTCTGTTGAGGCCTTATTAAGTGGTTTAGGGGTGATCGTGGAACTGTTAAAAGAAACCGTTTCGTCGGTGTTGGTCCGTTGAGGGGAAATTGCTTTTCCGCCATTCAAAAGTTTAAGCCACCACTTGATTTCGGCCAACCACAAGCACATTTCCTCCTAGCGGTTTCTGCTGGTCAGTACCCTTGCGTCGGTCACTTGGGACTGCACTAGCAACGACATTCTTGCTAAACTAGACGTTTGAAAATCGCAGGCAGGCAAGATAACGCCTTTGCTCCCTCAGACGTTGCTTAGAAACAATCATGGGCTCAAAACCTCCCACACTAAACCAAGTATCTCCAAAAATTGCGAGTTTACTCCGTCAAGTCCGACGACGGATTCGCTCTCTGGTGTTTGGCGAGGGCGTTGCGGTATCGATCGCGGTGTTAGTCGCGGGGTTTTGGATTGCGTTTGTTTTCGACTACATGCCTGTTCGCTTTGGGTATTCCGAGGCTTCGGTATGGTTGCGAATTGGCTTGTTGGTTCTGTCGATAGCCGCGGTGCTGTGGGTTTTCTATCGACTGATCTTGCGGCGAGTGTTCGTTAAAATGCGAGACTCCAGTATGGCGATGCTGGTCGAGAAAAAGTACCAGAATTTTAATGACAGCCTGTTGTCGACTGTAAGTGAGATTGCATTTCGACGCAAAAACTTCAAAAACAAATCAAAAAAAACCGGCTCCCCCGACGACCAAATTAGTTCGTTAACCAAAACGATGGTAGCCACCACGCAATCGCAAGCGGAATCGCACGTTGAGGAAGTGGAAGTCGATCGTGTTGTCAGCGGTGCAAGTTTTCGAAAGGCTGCTTGGCTGGCTGGCGCGCTGGTTTGCTCCGCGGTAGTGTTTTTCTTGGCAAAGCCTAGCGTGGCGACGTTGGCTTTTAAACGATTGTATTTATTGGAAAACGAAAAGTGGCCGCGGAGAACCGACATTGAAATGTTGGGTATTAGCGTCGAGCGTGATTCGGTAAATGAATCAATCCCAGAATTTAATCAGGTGCTCAAACCAGTTGATGGTGTGGTGACGATTGCCAGAGGCAGTACGCTGTCAATGGCGGTAGTGGCTAAACAGTTCGAAGCCAATGAACGAGGACAGCGTGAGTTAGAGATTCCTGAAACGTGTTGGCTGAACTATCAAGTTGTCGGTGGTAGTGGTGGGAGTCAACCTTTTAAACGCATGGGGGCACCTCGTGATCAAGTGCAGAACTACTTGTTGAACGGCGGCCCGTTGGAAAATGTGATCTCCGACGTTGCGTTTGACATTTCCGGTGGAGACGATCGAGTTTCCGGACTGAAGATACGTGTCGTTGATGAACCAGTGGCACTGCAGACAACGTTGCGATATACGTATCCCAAGTACATCCTGGACGATCAGGCAAAAGCGTTTTCCGTGCCGTCGGAAGTTTGGCTTGGTCGAGCCAAGTATCCGTATGGCACCAACGTGGTTTTGGAAATTCAAACGAAAGATCCGCTTTCCAAAGCCTACGTACGACGCTTGAAAAGCAATTCGGAAGTTGAGCCAGATAACGGCGAATCAGCTTATTTGCCGATGGAGACGATTGTTTGCGACAGCGATACATTTGAGTACGAGGTTCCTTTCTTGTCGGAGCGAACGACGCTAGAGTTCTTTTTTTGCGATACGAATGGAGTCATTAACGAGGATCCCCATTTGGTCACGATCGATGTTGAGGTGGATCAGGCACCAGAGATTCAATGTCGTTTGTCAGGGATCGGGACGGCCGTTACCCCAGACGTGCAAATCCCTGTTGAGATCACTGTTGACGACGATCATGGTGTCGACAAGGTTTGGGTAGAATTGGAAATTGGAGCCGGGGAGCCACTGCAGGGGTTCGTGGATTGGCAACGTGGTGCGTTTGAGAAACAACTTGACTTCCGAGAACTTCGGGGGACGATCGGCGAGGCTTATCGGTTGCCGGTCGATGGTGATTCAATTTTGGCGTTGTCAGTAATGGCCAACGATCGATTTGATTTGGAAGATCAACCGAACGTAGGTGAAGGTGATCGTTTCGAGTTGAAAATTGTTTCACCGGAGGAATTGTTGCGGATTTTAGAACAGGCCGAGGTTGGGCAGCGTCGACGGCTGGAACAGATCGTTCGCGAGGTGAAAGAGCAAAAAGATTATTTAGTGCGAACCAAATCGCGATCCACTCAGCCAGGTTCAGGGCCGGTAGAACCGGGGGAGCGTGGTCCAGGAGACGACACGGAAGTCAACAACACGCCGGAAAGACATGAACTCAGACGGTTGTTTGCACAACGAGCCTTGTTGCAAAATGACAAATCTCTTCAGGAAGTGTTAGGTTGTGTAGATGCTTTCGATAATTTGCGGCTGCAGTTGATTAACAATCGTATCTCTGCCGCTGCAAGGCAGAAACGTTTTGAAGAAGGCGTGATTGCACCGTTGAGTCAAACGGCGAACGTGACCATGACGCAGCTTGTCGATCAATTGCGGCAGTTGGAGGTTCAACTGCGAGAGATTGAAGGTTTGGTGGCCGACAAGAGTGATGTGCCTGATCCAAAAACGATTGAAAGATTGCGGTTGGCGGCTGACCAAAATTCCGTTGATTCGATTGCGTTGACAGATCAAGTTTTGGTTGAATTAAATGAAGTGTTGAATTTATTGATCAAGCATGAAACTCAGAGTGAGCTCTTGGATATTGTCCGGCAGATGATCCAGAAGCAAGAAGAACTCCTCGAACGCACCAAAAAAGAACGTCAGAAGAAAGCTTTCGAAGATTTGTTAGACTAGCGTCTTACCAAGGCTGCTTTTGCACGGCCAAAATCGACCATGACTTACATCCACGTAATCCGCAAATCGATATCACGATTGATTGTACAATCGTGAAAGATTGTTAAACTGCAGCAGCGTAATTTCTTATGTTGCTAAGCCCCTTCAGACGTTCAAGGCAGTCGTTTATGTCAACTTTTGAGCAAACTCGCACCTGTAGTGACTGCGAATCCGAAGAGACTCGAGAACTCAAAAAACTTCAAGCTGCGTTTGTGCAGCACAGCCATTGGAGTCGTCCCTGCGGTGGATGCGGTGGGACTCAGTTTTCTACGATGTCGCTACCGATGCCCAAGCTCGACCTAGAGATTATGGAAGCGTGGATCGCAGACGATGATCTCAACTTGATGGACCAAGACGAGGATATCATCTTGGCGTCGAAAGAGAATCTTGAGTTGTTGAAGGCCTTTATCGTTCGAGACGATGCGAAACCAGACAAGCGATCGATGTTGTTGTCAGCGTTGTGTATTTTGGTTTACGATTCGGACGAGTCAGAGGATGCGCAAACACTTGAAGACGCGATCAAATTTTTGAAAAACAATGGTCATTTGTTTGAAGAGATTGGCGACGGAGCGATTTTTGACTACGTCAAAAAAGTTGTCTATCCTAAAATTGGTTTAAAACTGATTGACGAAACAAACTAGGTCCCGCTGCAGTGAACACTCCAGCCACGAATCCCGAACAAGTTCCAAAAGCCGTGGTCGCTAGGCTCAGCTTGTATCTGCGTGAACTTCAACAGTTACTTAACGACGACAAACACACTGTTAGCTCGCAGGTGTTGGGAGCACGATTGGGGGTCACTGGAGCTCAGGTTCGCAAAGACTTCACCTACTTTGGCCAGTTCGGCTATCCTGGTGTCGGCTACCGATGCAGTGAATTAGTTGCGGAGATCAAACGAATATTGGGAACGGATGAAACGTGGCCGGTTGCGCTTATTGGCTGCGGGAACCTCGGCCAGGCGTTGCTTGGTTATCGCGGCTTCCAAAATCAGGGTTTTCAAGTGGTCGGGGCGTTTGACATCTTGCCTGAGTTGATTGGTACTCAATTGGCGGATTTGACGGTGCAGAATATTGAGCAGTTGCCTGAGTGGGTTGAGCGTGAAAAGATCTCATTGGTGATTTTAGCGGTGCCCGCCAGTGCGGCGAATGAAGCGGTCGAGGTGATCCTGCGGTCGGGTGTGACAGGGATTTTGAATTTCGCGCCGGTGACTTTGAAGTTACCAAAACGCATTCAAGTCGTCGGCGTTGATCTCGCGATCGAACTCGAACAGTTGGCCTTCGGCGTAGCTCAGTCATTGCACTCAACTAAGTCGCAATAACGTCGAACTAGCAATAACGTCGAACTATCAACGTGCTCCCATTGAGTTATCGACAATAAGGTTCAATCGGACGCATCGGATCATGAGCGGTTACCGCAGCGTCTCGTGCAGTTTGATCAGCGAACATATACAACGCGTATCCGCCGTGTCCACCGCCACAGTACTTGCTCGCAACAGCTCCGTCGACGACGACAAGTTCTTGCATTCCCTCGCCTAGTTGGACTTGGTAAGACATTGCTACCGCTTTGGCTAACATGTCGAAGTTACGTTCATGAACCGCTTGTTTGGCAATTTTCCCGGCTTGTTCAATCAAATCATAGTCCCGATTAAGGTCACTGTTGCTGGGCGTGTCGTGTTCGATTCCGGTCCAATAAATCGCCATCCGACCGGCTAGCATTTCAACGTTTTGTTTGAATTCTAAAACGGGCAAGTGACCGCTGCGCCAGACGCAGAGTCCCGACTCTCGAATCACAGCGGGGTCTTGCCAGCCAACACCTAAATCTAGTTCCGCTTCGACGCCGTCTTCACCGTTAAGTAAGGCCCAAGCGCCACTACCGCCCAGTCCTGATTTTTGTTCGTAGTTCCAGTCTCGCAAACTAACCATAGGCGAAATCGCACAATTTACGATGAACGCGCCTTCGCGTGAATGACGTGGTACATCTAACCAGCCGCCTGCGAAATCAACTCGAAGGGGTGATTCGGTTGGCGCCTTCACCCATTTAACAATACTGCTAGTAGACACGGGTGCAAATTTGGGAGGCGTCTTCGGCAGCACGTGGTATGTCGCTCCAACTTGTTCGCAAAGTGCTTTTTTAATATCGGCATAGCTGTCGTCTTCGGTGACGACCAACATGTGCGGTTTATGTTCTAAAAAGTAAGTTTTAAAGTCGAGTCCTAAGTCATGGTCGGTGCCGACGACCACCTCGTCGATCACACTCATCCCTTCTAAGACTGCTTTTTTGTGAACGTCTGGGATTGAGGAGCGACGTTGCTTGTGATGCCAAAGAACGTCCTCGGAGGCAAAGCACACTGTTAGATGGTCACCAAGGGACCGGGCTTCCTCAAAAAACTGAAGGTGACCGGCGTGAATAATATCGTAACAACCAGAGACAAAAATACGCTTCATAACATTTTGTAGAAGTTGAGGGTGAAGTCAATTGTTAAGCAATAAACCAAGGCTAAGTCATGGCGAGAATGCTGATAGTTATTGTTCGTAAGACCGAAGAACGAACGCTGCGAGGTTGCAAGTATTGATCGGTCAGGGATGTCTTCCATGGTTCAAAATCAAAGAACTTACTGTTCGCTTTCGTCACTGCGAACCGCCAGTACTGAGTTGACTGCCGTTGAAAGCTCAGACGAATTAACGTTAACGTCGTACAAGACATGCTGACGGTCCAATAACACGAGCCTTCCGTGATGTTTGGATGGGACCTGAGAAAAAATGGGGCCTGTTCCAGTGCCATCGTCGTAGCAAAAATCCCATCTTCCATATTTCTCTTTTTGCTTTCGAGTGAACTCTACATCAAAATTAGATTTATCTTCTTCGACTTGCACTGAGATAATTTTTACGGAGCCTTGTTGCCAACGTTTAGTTGCCCTTTCAACTGCAAACAATACTCGATCGGTTCCGTCGGTTCGGCTCCAAAAAATAATCAACACTGGCATTTTTTTGATTGCTGTAAGGTTCAATGGTTCCCCGTTATATGTGTCTGCTGTTAGTTCGAATGGTTTACCTACCGCTTCACACCGCCGAACACCCCAACTTCCTAATCGCTTGGTTTTTTTCGCGACAGCCTCATTTGGCAGCTTCTTATTCCCTAACGCGTTATAGATTTCAATTGCTTCACTGTAGTGGCCGTTACCTTCCATCCATTGGGCACTTCTTAATACATGCTCTAAGATCTCCAATCCAGCATTTGGGAGTTCAATTAAGTCTAAACAAACGTCGCGAAGTTGATCCCTGCCTGCCTTTGCCGTGAACTCGACATTTTCGCGTTTACTGAAGAAATCATAATCGCATAAAATCCTGAGATCCGACAGTTTTCCATATAGATTTTGGGTGCTCTGATCGCCAATCACTTTTGGCTGTTTGGAAAAGTAAGCTAGGATCTTAGTGACCACAGGGCGTTCCTCGGCGATCGCTACTATGCGAGCCAGCGAATTTTGGATTTCCTTGTGCACGACTTTATTCGTTGGGAAATCCGCAAGTAGGCGATAAATTTCTTTGGCATGAGCCACTGCTTGGCTAGGAGCCTCCAATGAATTCAGCCGTAATAACTCAATTCGGGACTCGAAAGAAATTTCTGCATCAGAATCACTTTTGTGAAGTTCGACCAACTCACGCAAAAAAATTCCTGAATTACTCTCACCAGACCCATTGGCATGCTCTGTCCAAAACATGGTCGCAGTGCTCTTAATTCTGGTCAATACTGCTAGTCGCCGATACTCTTCAGATAAAGGCATCTCCATCATGTGATCAAGAATTTTTTGCTGTCGGCTGAAATTGAGAAAAAACTCGGTTTGCGACTTAAATTTTGTTTTGTCTTTCATGCTCGTCAACGTCTTTGCGAGCTGCTCAATGTTTGCATTTTCGACAAATGTATCGAAATCTCGCTTCTTTACTGTTGTGGCAACGTCGGCTCGGTTTTTATCATCGGCAGCCAGCAAGTCTGCATTAATTTTCGGTTTCGAAAACAAGCTGATTATCAACAACAGTAACGTTAGGCCACAAACAAACCCAACCAACATCGCCCAAAAATTCGCACCGTCATGGGCCGCAGTTTTTTTAACGATAGGGTTGCTCTTACCCTTACTTTTTCTCTTACTACGTCGTTTGGAACTGCGACTAGAAGAAGATCGACTACCGGAGGATTGACTTTGTGGAGGCATAATAACGACTCGTAAAGATGAGGGAGGGGCTAACTGGTAAACGGAAGCAAACTTTCGGAATCAAGTTACTCTAGAAAAAGATGCCGCTACCAGTTACGGCAATTCGATTGAAGAAGGAGGATTTTCGGGCTCGGTTGTTTTGTTGGACATGTTTTCGGTTTGAACATACACCATTCGCAATTGATGCAATGCGTCGCGCAAGTGACCGCTTTCATCTTCGGTCAAGTTGCCTTTCGTCTTTTCTTCCAGCACTCCTAGCATGTCGATACAATGCTTTGCCAGCGGGCGGTTTGCGGAAACTTGGCCCGAAAGGGGATCGGCCATCAAGCCCAATGCTGCCATCGCTTGGCTGCCGAGCATCGAGATGAACACTAAAATGTTCGCAGGCGGGAACTCGCCTATTTTAGGGGCGTCCGAATCGGCAGCGTCTTCAGTCGTAGCGTTTTTCATCTCTTCTTTTTCGCGAGCAACTTGAGACTTCCAGTCTTCGTCGACAATGATTTTTGGTTCTTCGTTATTTTCAGACATTTGTATCTTCCTAGTTTTCCTCTATTCAAACTCGCAAGTAGGTGTTTCACTGGTCCTTTTAATATCGGTGGCTATCAAACTTCTTGAGCCTGGCGGTTGCCAGACTTAGATTTCTCAACCGCAGCGTTCACAAATCCATCGAATAGTGGGTGAGGCTTTGTTGGTTTAGATTTGAATTCTGGGTGATATTGTACCGCGACAAACCAAGGATGTTCAGTAACTTCTACAACTTCTACCAGTTTGTCGCTACGGCTAGTTGCCGCAATCGTTAAGCCATTTGCCTCCAACTGTTTGCGATACGTGTTATTGAACTCGTAGCGATGCCGATGGCGTTCGATAATTTCAGGGGTGTCGTAGCAACGATATGCTTCTGTGTCCTCGTATACGGCCGATTCCTGGGCTCCCAGTCGCATCGTGCCGCCCTTGTCCGTAACATTGTGTTGATCGTCCAGTAAGCAGATGACCGGATGATTCGTATTTTTGTCAAACTCAGTCGAATTCGCTCCCTCCAATCCGGTAACATTCCGAGCAAACTCGATCACGGCACACTGCATTCCCAAGCAAATTCCAAAGAATGGGATGCCTTTTTCACGGGCCCACCGAATCGCTTGAACTTTCCCTTCGATGCCGCGTTCGCCAAATCCACCAGGCACTAAGATCCCATCGTAGCCCGATAGCAACCGCTCCGGCCCCTCGTTTTCGATATCTTCACTTTGGATTCGCCCAATGCGAATCTGAGCTAAGTTGGATATGCCGGCGTGGTCAATCGACTCGTAAATCGATTTATAAGCGTCTTTGTGCTCGGCGTACTTGCCGACAACCGCGATGCTGATTTCTGATGTCGGGTTTCGCAACCGATGTAAAATGTCGCGCCAGTGGCTTAGATCAACAGGGCCTTTGGGCAAAGCTAATTTGTCGACAATCAACGTGTCCAAACCATGCTCAATCAAACTTAACGGCACTTCATAAATCGAAAAGTCTTTGTCCTTTTCTTCGATCACCGCGTCGACGGGAACATTGCAGAACAAAGCAATTTTTTCTCGATCCTCGGTTGAAATTTCTCGCTCGGTACGGCAAATCAAAATGTCTGGCTGGATGCCAATCTCTCGCATCTGCCCCACTGAATGTTGAGTAGGTTTTGTTTTTAATTCACCGGCGGCCTTCAAGTAAGGAACCAACGTCAAGTGAATGTACAAACAATTTTCTTTGCCCACTTGCAAACTAAACTGACGAATCGCTTCCAAGAACGGCTGGCTTTCGATATCACCGACGGTGCCCCCAATTTCGGTAATCACTACGTCAACGTCGTCGCTGGCCAAACCCGCAATGCAGTCTTTGATTTCGTTGGTGATATGTGGAATCACCTGTACGGTTTTGCCCAGGAAATCTCCTCGCCGTTCTTTTTCGATCACCTTCAGGTAGATCTGCCCTGTTGTGTAATTTGATTGCCGCGACAACGGACTGTGAGTGAACCGCTCGTAGTGACCAAGGTCCAAATCCGTTTCGCTACCGTCATCCAACACATAAACTTCGCCGTGCTGGTACGGGCTCATCGTGCCTGGGTCGACATTGATATAGGGATCAAGCTTTTGCATGCGGATGTTTAAACCGCGTTGCTCGAGCACCATTCCAATCGAAGCACTGGTGAGTCCCTTGCCAAGGGAACTTACAACCCCGCCAGTTACAAAAATATGTTTAGTCATCTGAAGCTATAGCCTAAAAACAAAAATAACGCGGTTCCAATTCAATGGAATCGCGTTCGAATACGGTTTAACGGTACTTACTGGTTCGCTTCTAAATCGACGACCCATTGCAAACCCATGATCTTTACATGAGTTTCAATTAGGCGTTGTTTAGCCGAAATAGACTAGCCAGAGTTTTTCCCGTAAATCAGTATCTGCGATGCCGCCGACGGGGTCGTAGCTTAACACGCTTTTTGCCGACTGACAAACGCTGCGTAGTCCTCGGGCGTGTCAATTCCAGCGGCCGAATGTTCAACTTTACCGACTAGCATCGTATGACCAGCATGTAAAAACCGTAGTTGTTCGAGTGATTCGATTCTTTCGACAGACGCGGTTGGAATCGAAGAAATATCCATCAAGAAATCTCGACGATAACCATACAGCCCAATATGTTGCCAAAAAGCCGCCGTCAGCCCCTGACCGGCTTCCCTGGATGACTCACCGCCCCGATCGGCCTCGACCAAAAGCGGGCTGCTACCGTCCATCAGCCCGGGGTCCCAGTTTCTGGGGTGAGGAATCGGACTACGACTAAAATAGAGCGCTCGGCCAGCGGTATCAAAAACCACTTTCACGCAAGCCGGATTGTCCAAATCCTCGCGACTACGAATCGGAGTCGCCAATGTCGCCACGGGTACGTTTTCGTTGTTTTGTAACAGCTCAATCAGTAAATCGATTGCCGCCGGTTCAATCTCCGGCTCGTCTCCTTGCACGTTTACGATCAAATTCGCGTCAAAATTCGCCGCTGCCTCCGCCACTCGGTCAGTTCCACACACGTGATCTGCCCGCGTCATCAGCACCTCGCCCCCAAATTGTTTGACTTCCGCTTCGATATCGGGGTGATCACAAGCCACGACAACCCGATCTGCCAATTTGCTCAAGCTGGCTCGCTCATAAGTATGCTGCAAAACGGATTTACCGGTTGTCTTGAGCAGTAGTTTGCGGGGTAACCTAGTCGAGGCCAGCCGCGCCGGTATGACAATAATGGTATTCACGTGGTGGATGCTTTGATGATAGATAAATTGAGCAACATAAAAAAAGCGACCGAATGCCGCCGAGCGTTAACAGAGATTTGCAGCCCCCGGATTACATTTAATCTGATAAATCCGGCGACAAATCTATTTTTGGACTTATTTAAACTTCGACCCATTTTACGATCAGGTCGGATTTAGCGAAGACGAGAATTTGTCTATACTTAACCACTGAAGTCACGCGTTACAATCGCCCTCAAAACCAACACTACAGATCAAAAAGCAAATGAACCGCCTAGCAGCAATTTATAGCAGCAACCTCGGCAAAAAGGTAATCGCTGCAGTTACAGGGCTGATCTTGTTCGGTTTTATCGCCGGACACGTCGCTGGAAACCTAAAAGTCTTCACCGGCAGCACCCCCGATGGCTTACCGCACATTGACGAATACGCACACTTCCTACGTGAAGTCGGCGTCCCGCTGGTACCACAAAACATGGTCATCTGGTCCGCTCGCATCGTCCTACTGATCAGCGTTATCCTCCACATCGCTGTCGTAGTCCAATTGGCCATGCAGAGCTCCGAAGCTCGCCCAATCGGATACGTCAAAACAAAACGAAAAATGGCTTCACCAGCCGCGTTGTACATGAT
>CAZHCH010000042.1:0-2800 GCA_964530985.1 uncultured Pirellulaceae bacterium
GCGGGATTCATTGTGTTGAGTGACCGTATTTGCTACCTAGCTGGATTCGCCAGAGGCTGGCTTCGCTTTATTAGCCGGTTTGGCGATAGCCACCGGTTTATTGGCCATTAAACCTTGGCTAGCGCCAAAACGGCTTAAAATTTGAATAAAGCGACAAGCTCGTCAGAATTCAGATTTGCCTGGCTCACCGGTGGAGCAGGGTTCGATTATATAGACCGGCGGAAAATGAAGGGCGTTAAAAGGTGGCGACGGTGCTCCTAGCCGGTCATTAGCGAGGAAGACCGGCAGGAGGCGATATTGCCGTAAAGCAAAGCTCACTACTTCATCGCCACAACGGGATCGAGTTTTGCAGCTCGCCGGGAGGGTAGTAGGCTTGAGAGCATGGAGACGCCGATGGCGATCGAGCTGATCAGTAAAATGTCTCCGGCGGAGTAGACGAAGATGCGGAAGTCGAAAGACTGGTCAATTCTGGTTTCGATCACCTGCCGAGCGTAGTGGCTCGTCGCGGCGTCGATCAGAAAGGCAAAGCCGACCGAAACGATGGCACCGATCAGGCCCGTAAGGAACGCTTCGACCAACATCAGATTGCGGATATCGGAGTCCGTGGCCCCGATGGCCTTCATGATGCCGAACTCGGGGGTCCGCTGCATGACCGCAATAATCACGGAGTTCATAATCCCCACGCAAGCAATCAATAAGATCACCGCCGCGATCGCGCCCACGATCAGTCGCACTCGCCCGAGTTGCTCGTCAGCCTTGTCGATAATTTCGACCGCCGAGCGGGTTTCGAAACCACTGGCCTGAACGGAAGCAATGACTGCCTTGAGGTCCGTCGCGTTTTTGACAGAGCCGACACAATAGTTGTAGATTCGTTTTGGTTGGGTGGCTTGTTCGATTTCTTGGTAGTCTCGCCAGTGCATGATCAAGTCATTGCTGCGACTGGAAGTAGCGATGCGAAACAGCGTACTGGCACTTTTGGCCGGTGGTTTCACAATTCCGGCGATCTTAAAGTCGCGGAACTCAAAAGGCTGGCCCTTTCTGGAAGTAGCGACGGGAGAGTCAAGCCCCAGTCGCTCAGCCGCCACTCGTAGCGTTTCCTTTTCGATATCGTCGAGATCCGTTTGATCAAGGTCCAACAAGAGCTTGCTAAAGGTCTCAGCTAACTGCTCGGTTTCGTCAATGCCGGAGATGCCGAAGGCGGCGGCAAAGCGTTTGATGCTGGGTGAAAGCCTTGCCGAGGCAACTTGGAAACGTAGTTGTACTGACTGGCCGATGAGGCTTTTTAGCTGCTCGTCGGTGCGGAAGCCGAGCCGATAAGCTCGGTATTCGTCGATCCAAAGTTCACCAATCCTCGTCGCGCTGGGGGCAGTACCGTACACGATTCGCTCGGCGAAGCGACGGTCACTTTCGGAGATACAAACGACACGTGCGGGGATTTGCCGATCTTCGATTGTCAATTGGAGGCGCAACGATCGGTTGGGCAGCACCGAGGAGATGTCCTGCGTGGCTCTCAGTTCGCTGAGCCTGTCGAGCGTGAGGCGGCTCAGCGGGTAGTTCTTCTTTTGCCAATCCTTGTCCAGTTGATGGCGGATTCGCCGTTTGCGATCATCGGCAATGTTTTGCTTTGGTATGTCGTGTCCACTTGAGGAGGCTTTTGGGGCTACGTTGAGATTTCGCCCCGGACGGATGGCAAACTGTTTCGCGAGCTCTGATTCGGAGAATAGGTTCAGCAATCCATCGCGAGCCCCGCGGGTGCCAGCAAACACCAGCAACAGCATTGAGCAGCTAACGACGATGCCAAAGATATTGAAGGCGGTCGAGGATCTTCTACCCCACAGGTTTTGCAGTGCCATCCTGATAAGGTCACGGAAATTCATTGGCTCACCAGCCTTCCGTCTTGCAGCATAAGCACACGATCGGTGGTCTTCTCGGCCAGCGATTCATCGTGAGTGATCAAGCACAGTGTCGCCTTGCGGGCATCGGCCATGGTCAGCATCAAGTCCATCACTTGTCGCGAGTTTGCCGTGTCGAGGTTGCCGGTCGGTTCGTCGGCGAGGATCACTTGCGGGTCGTTAACCATCGCTCGGGCCACTGCAATCCGCTGTTGCTCGCCGCCGGAAAGCTGTTTCGGGCGATGATTCGAGCGATTTTCCAAGCCCACTGATTTCAGTAGATCGCGGACTTTCATGCGCCGTTTTCGCCATGGAACACCAGCGAGAATCAGCGGTAGCTCAATGTTTTGATAAGCCGTTCGCTGCGGGATTAGCTGAAAGGACTGAAACACGACGCCGATTTCTGTCAATCGAAAAGCCGCTTTTTCGGCCGAATTGAGCGCGGCTGGTTCCTTTCCGTTGACGGTCAAGCTACCTGAAGTTGGCGTGTCGAGTCCTGCAATCAGGTTCAGCAGAGTCGATTTTCCCGATCCCGATCGGCCGAGGATCGCAACTTTCTCGCCTTGCTGAATATTGATCGAAAGGGCGTCTAGGGCCGTAACCTGAGAATTACCGGAGTGATATTTTCGGGTTAGAGAATTGGCGACAATCATGATGTGTTCTTAGGTTCGATTACTTGATGATCCCAAGAGTAGTGGTTGGCTTTCTAAAAGAAGCTTTGCAGCGGATAGTTATAGAGCGTGGTCGAGTACCGCACCCTTGACGGGCTAGGCGGAGTTTTTGTATTTCGGGCCATGACATTGCCAATATAACAGACAGAAGAAACTAAGACAGGTCCCAGTAATCGACTTGCATTGCTGTTTTGCCGTTGGAATTCGCCAGCCGGAAACAATGAGTCAGCAATGAGT
>CAZHCH010000042.1:2900-27016 GCA_964530985.1 uncultured Pirellulaceae bacterium
GAGTTGCGGAGTTGCGTCCCGTTTTATCTTTGCGATTTGTAAAGCAGATTGATCGACCACCTCATGAAATTCCTTTGGTAACTTGGGACCAGCACTCGCATTTCACGGCGGTGTTACTGGTTGGCTAATACAAAACGATGAAATCATGCTAGCGAATGATACCTAGATTGACAGTTTTAAACAAAAACACTAACTAGAAGCTGTAATTGTTGCTTTGCAGTTCGTTGTTGGGGCGAGACATGTTGAAGACCATCGTCGTTGTGCCGTGTTACAACGAGGCAAAAAGATTAGATTTACAAGCATTCGAGATGGCTATTAAAGAAAGCCCCGAGGTCGGATTGCTGTTTGTCAACGATGGAAGCCAAGATGAAACGCTTTCATTGATCACCTGTTTCGCAAAAAAATATCCGCGTCAAGTTGGCGTCCTTAGCGATAATGTTAATCGCGGTAAGGCCTCAGCGGTTCGCCGAGGGCTTTCGGTTGCGATTACTTGTCGACCTGACTACGTCGGATTTTGGGACGCCGATCTAGCAACACCGCTTTCAGAGATCGCAGACTTTTGCCAGATACTTGATGACCGAGACAATGTCTCGGCCGTGGTCGGTACGCGACTGCCGTTGCTGGGCCATCAGATTGAGCGCAAGGCGAGTCGACAAATTTTGAGCCGTATGTTTGCGACCGCCGCTTCCATTGTGCTAGGGGTTTCTTTGCGTGACACGCAATGTGGTGCGAAAATGTTTCGCGTGGATCAGGGAATCGATTCGATTTTTGAAGCACCGTTTTACTCAAAGTGGATCTTCGATGTTGAAATCTTTGCTCGCATGATCGCCAAACAAAAGCTGACAACAGACGCGGTGTTCGCTGAAACGATCTATGAAAAACCGCTTGAAAGTTGGTTCGAAGTTCCAGGTTCAAAACTCAAAACACGTGATTTTGCGAAAGCTGTTTACGAGTTGGGCATGATTTATTGGAAGTACCTTGGTCCTTTTCGACGCCCGAAATTGTCACAGCTAGTTGATTCACCGACGATCCCAGTCGGGATGTTTCGAAACGATATGCCGCTACAGGTCGCTGCGTGGAAGCATCAAGCTGCTGCTTAAAGAAGTGAATAATTTTTGAAAATGACCGATTCCAAATCCTGTTGCCGTCTGAACCGCAACGATCTGTTTCTCGCCGGCTTACTAGCGTTGATTGTCGCTGCCATTTTTGGAACGCGGCTGGATACGATTCCACTTCACGGTGAAGAATCTCGCTGGGCACGGGGAGCGGTCTTAATGATGGAAACCGGGGATTGGATCGTTCCTCGTCAACAGTATCGGGTTTTCCCTGAAAGACCACCGCTCAATAGTTGGACGATGGCGTGGGCTGCGATGTGGCGTGGTGAGTTTGATGAAGTTGCGGTTCGTTTGCCCAGCACGGTTGGAATAGTGCTGACCACCCTATTGATTTTTTTCTACTCGCGACAGTTTCTTGAACCGATTGGTGCGATCGGGGCGGCCGGCGCCTATGCATCGATGGGGCAGGTGTTGCAGATCGGTCGTTTAGGGGAGTCGGAATCGGTGTTCACGCTGTTTGTTGCCAGTTCACTCTTACTGTGGCATTGGGGCTACACCCGTAAGTGGCCGCCGCTGACATTGTGGACCGTTGCGTATCTGGCGGTAGGTTTGGGTGCACTGACTAAAGGGATTCAAGCTCCGGTTTATTTTGCATCTGTGATCGGAGTCTATTTGCTGATTCGTCGTGATTGGCGAACATTGTTGAGCTGGCAGCACGGTGCTGGGATTCTTGTCATGATTGTAGTGGTGGCTGCGTGGCAAATTCCATTTTTGCAACGGACTCAGTGGTCTGACACGGTGGCAATCTGGTTTGGCTTGGTCTCAGATCGTGTTGGAACCGGTGGATTGTTGGAGCACGTCATTTTCTATCCATCTGAAACTTTAGCCTGCCTAATGCCTGCGTCGCTGTTGTTGCTTTTGGTTGGTTATCGAAGTGTTCGTCAGTCGTTGGCTCAGTCGAGTGATTTGCTCACCTTTGTTTTGGTCGCAGTTGTGGTGACCTATCCGAGTGTCTTGTTTTCGATCGGGGCCAAAGGCAGATACTTTATGCCGTTGTATCCCTGCATCGCAGTGATTTTGGGGATGATTATTCAGGCGGGTGTTCAGTCAGGCCGGCAAAGCGCAGCTTTTCGAACATGGGGCATATGTTCGGGGCTTCTGGGCATGCTATCGTTCTTTTTTGCGATCGCCGTTGCTTCGGCTGGTTACATTTCGAGTTTGGAACTAATTGCGATTGGTGGTTTAGAATCGGTAGCGGTTGTGTTAATGGCAAGTGTTTGCGGAGTGGTGATCTTATGGGCAACGCAAAAGCCTGAAAGAGCAACCTATTCGGTGTTGGCGTCGGTGACGATATTAGGCGTGATCTACTGCGGGGTGATGATTCCGGCCAAAGAAAAATCACGAAACGATTTTGCTACGTTAGTTGCAGCGGCAAAAAAGGAGATTCCTGCTGACCAATCGCTGGTTAGCATCGGGGCAGCGGATCATCGCTTTTGTTTCTACTACCGGGATTCGATTCCTCAAGTCGATTGGCCAGAAACGTTAAGCGACGTTCCGGAAGATGTCGAGTACTTTTGCTTCCACCGCAGGTCGACCGATACGGAGAAAGTGAGATCCGAAGGTCGCGGTCGTGATTGGCAAAAAGCGCCCGGTACGTTGCCTTTCGCTTGGG
Organism: uncultured Pirellulaceae bacterium; assembly: GCA_964530985.1. Classification (GTDB taxonomy): domain Bacteria; phylum Planctomycetota; class Planctomycetia; order Pirellulales; family Pirellulaceae; genus Mariniblastus. The sequence continues at coordinate 5,628 of CAZHCH010000042.1, forward strand.
AAGAGATCACGAGGGTACCGTATGATTCTCGTATTGGGAAAAACCGAGGGAATCACATTGTCATCGCGAGAAGGATCCGTAAACCGACTAATCGCGCAGCACAGAAACAAGGCTCTGAAACAAACGGGGTTGCTGTTTCAAACGAAGCGGGGCGAACCGTTCATCGCTGAACGTCTTTGGAAGGTGATACAGCTGATCGTGTCGGCGCGGCGGTTGCTTCAGGCAATCGATTTTTACGGCGTACAATTTCTAGCTTAACCGAATTGGCGTCTAGCGAACACACAAACTACGAACCCTCATCGGCGGAAGCTTCTTCGGTTGGGGCAACTTTTTCAGAGTTTGATGGCTCTTTCATCATCAGCGTCTGACCCGTCGCTGGCGATTCTTGAGCGGGTGCTGTTTCATCTGTATTCATTTCGTCCGGCTCGTCAGCAAACTCTTTTAGCTGAGCAGTGGTTGGCAGTTCGTCTCTTTCGCCTTCCTGTGCTCTTATGTCGATAAACTTCTGCATCGGGAAGTCCTTGGGCCATTCGCGATTGGTGAAGTCGAGCATCTTTTGATACTCTTTGATATGTTCAACAAGTAAGTCACCAAGCTGACCGTCGCTGAGTCGAGGGTTAGCGGTCATGATCGGCTGCCAGTATTCAAAGGCTTCTTTGTAGAGCGTGATGGCACCTTTGCGAGTGATGGTTTTCTTTTTGGTTCGGTAGTCATAATCGAATTCGTCTTCGTAGACGGATTGCTTCCACTGTTGCTGAGCGTCGTGAAGGGCTTGTTGAGCAACGACGGTGGCGTTTTCCGATTCCGTGCGAGTTCGAGAGTCCCAGTAGGGGTAGTTTACTGTCGAGTTGTTACGGCTAATGGTGCTTAGTTCGGACTGTTTTCGCATAATGTCACCAGCGATTTCCGTAGCCGCAACTAAATTTTCTTTCGCAGCCTCGGCAGCAATTCGTTGATCCAGTTGGTCCAGTTCAGTTTTGAGCATTGTTGACAAGAACCGCCAGCGTTGCTGGTTATCACTGGAGAACTGGTCGGCGGATAGTTCGGCAAGCATTTTGTATTCTTCTTGCTGTTCGGGTGTCAAACGCGAGTTCGGCAGCAACTCTTGAGTCAAGTCACGACGCGTCCCTTCAGGAGCCAGCGCATCCAATTTATCGCGAAGCCGGTCGGTCTCATCTTCGATTCGAACGGATCCGTTGAGCTTGACGCGCACGCCCAACGAGTTAACTAGATCTTGTTCGCCGTAGTCTTTCCATTGCTCGTAGGCGTCTCGCCAAACTTCTTGAATAACCGAACCGGTGGGGTGTTCTGCTTGTAGCGAGAGTCCCATGTTGCGGATCTGCGATGGCCGGAACATGTAAAAGATCATGTCGTTACGTTTCTTTTTGGCGTCTCCACTATCGACCATGTTTCGCGAGTAGTTATACCATTGGTAAGCCATTTTCCAGCTGTCGTGACCGTACTCTCGAAGTTCGTAGCCTTCGGGGTCAATTCGATCGGACATTTCTTCGTGAAACGTAGCATCGCTGCGAAAGATTCGCCGGAAGGAATCCTTTTCATCGGACTTGCCAAATTTGTTGCCAGTGAAGAAACCGAGGTTATCGGTAATTCGATGGTCTTGTTTGTTATAGCGAATTCCGCCCTTGAGAAACTTTAGTCCCTTTTTCACCCAGTGGTATCGGTATTCGTAATCATCAAACTCCATTGATACGTTGTACGCTAGGTTGTGCGCTTGGTATTCCCAGACACGGATAAAGTTTGGTTGGATCTTGGTGAGTGCTTGGAGCGTCGAATTCAAACCATCGTAGTCGCCTTCTTTCTTTTGTTCGATCGCTTGAGACCACAGCACGTTGACCGCAATCCCACGTAATCCCAGCGAAGCCAGTTTCATCGTCTCACTGGCAGGGTCAACTTCTGTCAGTCGCGCTTGTGACAAGTCGTGTTTGTTTCGTAGACGAGAAATAATGCCGCCAGCATTTTTGATTTTGCCATTAGTGTCTCTTGTTTCGGGCAGCGCGATGAAGGAGAGTGGAATAATCAACACACCGATCAACGCGATGTAGATGATTTTTCGAATTAAAGAGCGATTGTTCACTTTGCAATCTCCCGTGTTTTCAATGAGAAGTAGCCAAGTAATGTAAATCCGAAACAGAACACGACCGTCAGCAACAAGGCAATTAGTAATCGACTGTCGGATACCGAATATCCGTTAGCCAGTTCATTGGAAAAGTTAAACTTGGAAAAATCGGGCGCTAAAAAGGACAGTCCATACAATAAATAACTAATGCCAATGTCAGCGTTTTCGACGACGGTAATAAACACGTTTGTGTCCAAGTCGACCAACATGTTCTGCTGAGTGACCACTCGGATCAACGATTCAAATGGTCCGCCGCCAACATTGGATGGGCTCGCAAGGCCTTGGACAAATTCGGAAAAGAAGCCCAGGAAGATGATCACGATCGTACCCAGCATCGTGATTGGGGCGCTCAGCGAAGTGCTGAGTGCCACGCCAATAGCGATCACGATAACCATTTGGCACCAGATGCCGAGAAAGCCTCTGAAAAAATTCCACGCGTAAGGGGCGTCGCTGGGACGGAAGTAAACATCTGGCCGAGCAACTCCCAGGTATTGGTTGTAATCACGGCACTTCAACGTCAGGTTAAGTTTTCCGTTTTGGGCGAAGTCATCGAACAGATCGTATTGACCTTGTTCGATCAAGGTTCCGTCTGGAGCAAAAACCTTTCCGACCAGCTTGCGGCTAATGGGCAGCGTTTGAACGGTGAACTCTCTTGTTTCAAAGTCCAGCATGTCCGAGACGAATTGATTGCCTGCTTCGTTGTCGGGCACGCTTTTGAATTGAATCCCTGCGGTGACGCCTTTCTCTACATTGTCTTTGAACGAACGAAAGACACCGATGTTCATTTCCAGGGGAACGATTTGCTCGCCATCATCGCCTTTTTGAAGGTTGGGAAAGCGGTTTTCGTAAAAGCTTCCAAAGTAAAATTCGACTTTCGCCAATGAAGTTTCGCTGCGTGGGCTACCACCACCAATGAAACTGCGGCGAGTGGATTCATGACCAACGTTAATCCCTTTGGACTTTTTGTCGCCATTGCGATCGTAAAACTGAACCGTGTTACTGTAAATCGGGTTTCGGGCTCGATAAAAGCCAACCGGCGGGCCGAGTGTAATCTTCGCCGATTCGCCTTGCCCTTCAACAAATACTCGATGCGTATGCCCGCCAGCAGATGAGCAAACGATCATTTGATATTCGGTAGTGCCGTCCTCCAGTACGCGTTCGTTGACGATGTTGCTTTTGTCGGTTGGTTTTGGATCCGAAGGTTTGCGAATATCTCGTAAAACTTCTAAACGATGGGAATGGCCGTTTTTACGATTGGTTTGTGCTTCTAAGATTGCGTTTTCAGAGATGCGTTTTTTATCTAGCGAAGAAAACTCGCCAGTGACTTCTACAAAGGCAGCCAGTGTTTGGGTTTTCCCCACGATCTGATGAGTGTGTTCGAGTCCGCGCGAGACAAAAATGAAGCTTAACACGCCCATCAATGACAGCAACGCAGTGCTCAGCATTCCAAACCCGAGTAGGCGCCCTATCACAACCTCGGTGGCGCGAACGGGCTTGGTAACGACGGTGTAAATGGTCTTATTTTTAATGTCGTCTGGCAGGCTGAACGAACTGATTAGCATGCCCATCATCAGGACTAGCAGCTGGGTGCCGAACATCACAAAGTTCACGTAAATTCGATCTGGTTGTTCACTATTGCTGTTCATGAACCAACCACCAAACAATAGCGTTAAGGCAAAGATCGCGAACGTGGCAAGGACGACTTTACGGCGCAGTGCTTCTTTGATTGCCAGCATCGCGATGGCGAAAATCCGTCGCGGCGAAGATTTAAGGAAGTCTGGTACCGATTGGCCGATGACTTGTGCGAGCACATAAAAGCCTTCGAAAGGCCCATGCCGAAACGCTGCCACCAAATAACCAAACGTGACACTGACAATGATTGCAGCCGTAATGACAATCAAAAACAGCAACGAATTGCTGGCGAGCCACTCAGGAAAAGATGTTAACGATTGAGTATTAACGTTCATGTTTGTTAAAAATACGGCCGAACTGGCAATGACTTAAATTGGCATCTTGTGGAAAGCGACCGGTTAGTAAACACGAGGCAAGTTTAGTAGGCTTGGTGTTTACCGATCATGAAAATTCGTTATCGCTTACTTTGGTTTATCGGTAGATTTTCCAACCGCGCCAGCTGAGCGGATGCCGGGGCGATTTTGACTGTCACGCACAATACCCAGGAACAGATCTTCCAGCGTGCTTTTTGGGTTTTCGATCGACAGTGTTTCACCACCATGCTTGGCGATCACTTCGCGAATTTCTGCTTCGGCTTCAGGCGAAATGCCTTTAGCACGAACTTGCGTTTCATCGGATACTTTTAGCAAGTCATCAACGCGGCCCAATTCTTTCAAATCACCTTGGTACAAAATAGCGATTCGGTCGCAGACATCTTGGACATCAGCCAGCAGGTGGCTACACATGACGACGGTTTTTCCTTGGTCACGAAGATTGATGATCATATCCTTCATCTCTCGCGTACCAAGCGGGTCCAAGCCGGAAGTCGGTTCATCCAACAACACTAAGTCGGGATCGTTAACCAATGCAGACGCCAAGCCAATTCGGCGCGTCATTCCCTTGGAGTATTCTTTCAGCTGTCGACGCTTAGCGTGCCCTAAGCCAACCTTCTCGATTAACTCGACCGCTCGCTCCTTACGTAGCTTAGCTGGCATGTCAAACAAGCGACCGTAGAAGTCAAGCGTCTCTTCGGCAGTGAGGTACTTATAAAGATACGACTCTTCGGGCAGGTAGCCAATTCGCTCGTTTTTGGTGACCTCGGTTGCCTCTTGGCCAAAGACCAACGCTCGTCCCTTGGTCGGGAACAGCAGGCCGAGCAACAGTTTGATGGTCGTCGATTTGCCTGAGCCGTTGGGCCCCAGCAAGCCAAAGATCTCACCTTTGCGAATTTCAAGATCCAGTGCGTTCAACGCCCGGACTTTGGGGCGGCCCCAAAAGTCACTGTAGATCTTGGTCAAATTTTGTGTCTCAATCACAATATTAGGGTCATAATCGTGATTGGTTTGTTTTAGCTTTTCGCTGGTAGTTGGTTCAGTTTCTGTCGCCATGGTATTTAAAATTAAGCTTTGAATTGGCGTCGAGGGAGGTCCACTTAATTGTACGTTTTGCCCTAAAAAGGGTTCGTCAAATTCGTACAAAGAATGTGGGAGGCGGATTTACGGGTATTTAAACACAACCGATCCATCCACCTAAGGCTGTTATCATAGATTGTGGCAAATTGCTATTCAACCGGAGGCCATCGCTGGATTGACGAAGAAAGCCAAAGCCTATTACTTGCCACTTCACACGGACTGGGAAAATTCACAAACGGCCCCCCTCGTACAAATCGTCAGGTTAAATTAAGTTCGATTCCTCGGGCCGCTTAGAATGAGGTCGTTGTACACACCTAGTTTAGTCTCAGCCAGCGGGTTCTACTGACGGGGTAAATCGCACTTGCGAGCATTTCCGCCATAGTTTTCCTCTCTTCCCCAACCATTTGATCCTGCCGCCGACTGCGGTTCAAAACATGGACCACTTTCTGTCCAAGCTCTACTCGCGTATTAATTACGAACTCAAAGTTCGAGTTGAACCTCGGGATTTCAAACTTTTCAACATTCGATCGCTCTTGGCACGGGTTGGCGATCCGCATCTCCGTTATCCAGTCATTCACGTCGCTGGCACAAAGGGCAAAGGTTCGGTTGCGACGATGTCGGCCAACATCTTAACTGCCAGCGGTCGCAAGACGGGCTTATTTACCTCGCCCCATTTACAACGTATCAACCAACGTATCGTGGTTGATGGAGTGCCGATTTCCGATCGCGACTTTGAGGCGGTATTGGCCGAGTTCGATCTGCAGATTGCGGCGATGGATGAGTTGTGTAAAAAGATTCGAGAAACTCAGCTCGTCGAGAAACTTGGTCCAAACAGCGCCCAGGAAGACTGGCTGACTCCAGACCCGCAGACCGGTTTGCCTTTGACGGGAAACCCGTTGACGTTTTTCGAGATCATGACCGCAGCCGCAATGTTGTACTTCGCAAACAGCAAATGCGACGCCGTGGTACTTGAAGTCGGGCTCGGTGGGCGACTCGATTCAACCAACGTTTGCCAGTCTGCAGTCAGCGTGATTACCAACATAAGTCTCGACCACACACGGCAGCTGGGGACAACCGCCGATAAAATCGCATTTGAAAAAGCCGGAATCATCAAACCGGGCGTGCCTGTGGTTTGTGGCTGCAGTGATCCGATTGCAGCCGAGGTTATTGAAAGCGTTGCAGCTGAGCGCAAGGCCGGTCTGATTTTGTTAGGCCGAGATTGTTTTGTTGAAGAAAAGCGTCTTCCCGAAGAACCAATCAAAGGCCTAGAGGGGCAACAAGTTGCTGGTCAACCGGTTGCGGCGGGGAGTAAGTATGAGTTCAATTGCTGGGGTAAGATTAATTGCGGCAGTCAGTCTACCGTAGCGGGCCAAGTGCCGGTCGAATTTGACCATCGAGGGCTGCGGGTCGCCATGTTAGGTCGGCATCAACGGACCAACGCCTCATTGGCTGTTGCTGCGATAGAAGTTCTGAATGCTTGTCACGGTTGGAGAGTCGATGCGGACGCGATTTCGCAAGGGTTATTGGATTCACAACTGGATGGCCGGACGCAAGTGGTCGGTAATTCACCAACAGTAGTCTTAGATGTCGCCCACAATGTTGCTTCAGCGAATGTTCTGTTGCAGACGTTGAGTACTGAATTACCAGTTTGGTCGACTGTAAACAGGAAGTTACTGATACTCGCGATCAGCACGGATAAGGATTGCGAGGGGATTCTGCGTGTTTTGTTACCTGCATTTGACCGAGTTTGGATTACGAAGTATCAAGGCAACCCGCGCGGCGTAGACGCTTCTGAGTTATTCGAGCTGGCTCAGAAGGTGGTTCGACAAGAATCGCTCGATGTTGAAGTTGACGTCGCGCCAACACCGGTCCTGGCTTGGCAGGCCGCTGTCAAGTCGCTGCGGGCAACAGACATGCTTTGCTGTACCGGTTCAGTGTTTTTGGTGGCAGAGCTAATCGATCTGGCAAAATCACGGTCTAGTGAACCGAACCGTTAGTAGTTCCATCACCGATGTACCGGCTGGAATCCAGCGCCAATTTTTGACGCTACTGACATCTAAATTCCTCAATTTGGAGCGAGCGAGTTGATGGCCTAGGGCTTTGCAGGGGGTAGAACCGTTATTATCGGTAAGCTTTATTAAATTGCTGTTGAGACAACGTTGTTTAAGTTTGCATTTTCTGACGGTTGGTCAAGAATCCTGCATGATTCAACTTTCTCCCAAGCAACAGGAAATTAGGCTTCGCGAAGAGCGAATCTTGGACGTTGCGCAGTCCATCTTGGTCCAGCATGGATATCACGGGCTGAGCATGGAACGGATTGCGGAGTTGGTTGAGTACTCAAAAGGGACTGTGTACAACCATTTTGCCAATAAAGAAGAGATTATCGTTGCGTTGGCGATCGCGACGGTTAATAAGCGGTTAGAGATGTTCAAGCAGGCCGCCCAGTTCAAGCGAGCGTCTCGTTTTCGAATGTTGGCCGTTGTGCAGGCGGCGGAAAAGTTTGTTCACGCCCACCCTGATTTTTTCACGCTCGAACAGATCTTGCTGTTGCCGTCGGTGCGTCAGAAAGTTTCGGAAAAACGACAACACGAAATTAACAGTATCGAAATTCGTTGCATGGACGTTGTTGCCGGAATTATTCGCGATGCCGTTTCGGCTGAAGATTTGGTTTTGGCCACAGGAATCACGCCAGAAAAACTTGTCTTCGGATTTTGGTCGCTCAGCAGTGGTGGTTTTGCACTTGCCGCTCGGGTTAGCGCCCTGCCCCACCTTGGCTTTGACAATCCGTTTGAATTGGTACACGGTCATACCGCCGCGCTGATGGACGGCTTGGGTTGGGCTCCACTATCTTCGGAGTACGACTTACAGGAACTCAATCAGCAAATTCATTGTGAGGTGCTGTGCGATGACTAGTGCCTCTAAATTTAAATCGAACCTGCAAAGCCACTTGAATGTGCTATTTGCAACATCAACAAAGCGACTTGTTGGTGTGATCGTGTTGTTGCTGGTGATTGTTGCCGGAACAGTGGCCTATCGAAATGACTGGTTGCCCGTTGGCTCGGTCGTCCAAAAGAATGCCAATCGGGCTGACATTGCAAATACCCCAACCGTACTCTCGGTCAATGTCCAGCAAATTCACTTTGTCGACTCGATTGAGCAAGCTCGTAGTTACACCGGAACCGTGCGAGCACGGCGCAGCAGTGAACTAGCGTTTGAAATGGCGGGAAAAATCAATGAAGTCCTTGTCGATGATGGCGACCTAGTGGAAGCCGGACAAGTGATCGCAAAAATGGACGTGGCGACTTTGTTGGCTCAGCAAGCAGCTACGCTGGCTCGTTTAGAGCAATCCAAATTCCTAATGAATGAGTTAACCGCCGGTCCACGGGAACAGCAAATCGCAGTAGCGGTTGCGGACGTTGCGTCAGCGAAATCCGAATACGAAAACGCGAAAATTCGTTCCAAGCGCCGTAAAACGTTGGTGGAAAAGAAAGCGATTCCAGTCGAGGAGTACGATCAGTCAAAGTTCGATGTGCAGGGGGCAAAAGCCCGTTGGCAGTCAGCTGAAGAGCGTTTGAATGAGCTTAAAGCGGGCACTCGCCAAGAGCGACTTGCTTCTCAACAAGCAACCGTCGCCGAATTGGAAGCGGCGGCTAAAGAGGTGGAAGTTGCGATTAGTAAAAGCAGCTTGCTCGCTCCGTACGCGGGTACGATCACCAGACGCTTTTTGGATCCCGGCAGTATAGTGCAGCCGTCGAATCCAGTTTGCAAACTGGTCGAACAAAGCAAATTGGAAGCTTGGATCGGAGTACCGGTGAATGTGGCTGCCCAAGTTGAAATTGGCCAGCAATATACCGTTGAAGTTGGACAAGAATCTTACAGCGTGACTGCGGCGGCCAAAATCAAAGAACTCGACGCCAGCACCCGCACGCAAGCGGTTTTGTTTGAGTTTGCGTCGGAAGCAGCTCAAACGATTGTACCGGGGCAGTTGTGCCGAACCAAAATCACTACCAAAGTAAACACCAGTGGATTCTGGGTTCCAAACGCATCAGTAACCCGAGGCGTTCGTGGATTGTCATCATTAATGACGTTGGCGCCAGACGCTGATCAACCGGAGCTTTTCCGAGTGCGTCGGTGCGACATCGAAATCATAAAAACGGATTCTAGCCGGATGCTTGTCAAAGGCACGATTGCCGACGGCGACTTAGTGGTTGCTGACGGATTGCACCGTATTACCAGCGGGCAGCTGGTGTCCGTAGCCGAAACAATGAAACCGGTCGACAAACCGACTACGCCATAAGTTCCTTTGAGACCTTTGCCTTTACTAAACTGTTTTTGCTGTACGTTATCAAGCACCGTTTGAATGAATACTTTCCACTCCAACCCGCGACTGCTGTACCTGACGATCAGCTTGATCATCGTGAGTGGTTTGTCGGCATTCGCGGTATTACCACGGATGGAAGACCCGCCGTTGATTGAGCGAGGAGCATTGGTACACACTTCGTTTCCTGGGGCCGACTCGACGCTGGTCGAATCGCAGGTAACCGAAGTGCTTGAAAAGGAACTGTCGGAGATTCCAGAAATCAAAGAGTTGAGGTCGACTTCGCGTGAGTCAATTTCAACGATTGCGATTGAATTGCGTGACGATGTCGTAGACGGCGATCGGGTTTGGTCAAAGGTTCGTGACCATCTGAGTGACGCTGAGGGACAAATTGCTGCCGGGGCTATGAAGCCACGTTTTGAACGATTGGAGTTTAAGGCGTTTGCCGCATTGACGGCGTTGCGTTGGCAGCAAGAAAGTGGCGACGTAAATTATTCGGTCTTAAATCGCTGGAGTGAAGAACTCGAAGATCGTATCATGTCCGTCAGCGGCACTGAAAAAGTTGAGTACTTCGGGCAGCCGTCTGAAGAAATTTTAATCGCACTTAACTCCGAACAATTGGGAGCCCATGGCCTAAGTTTGGCTGAAGTCTCACGGCAAATTACTGCTGCAGATCCCAAGGTGGCTGCCGGACAACTGCGAAGCAACAATGAAAATCTCTTGATTGAAATCGCTGGCGAATTTAAATCCATCCAGCAAATCGAGAACATTCCCATTCGGTATCAGAGCGACGGCGGGTTCGTAAGGCTGAGTGATTTGGCGACAGTGAAACGGTCTGTTGGCGACCCGCCCGAGAATGTCGCTGTTGTCAAAGGCAGACCAGCGGTTGTGTTGGGGACCTTTACTCGACGCAACCTGCGAATCGATTACTGGGATACGGAATTTCAGGCTGTTCTGGATTCGTTCGAAGACGAATTACCGTCCGGTATCACCTTAGATCGTTTGTTTACCCAAAACGATTACGTTAGCAATCGGCTACGAACTTTAGTCAACAACTTGATGCTGGGGGCAGCGGCAGTATTTTTGGTGATCTTGGTTTTGATGGGTTGGCGGAGTGCGATTGTTGTCAGCATGGCGTTGCCGCTGTCGGCGTTGATGGTGTTGTTTGGGATGCGGCTAATGTCAATTCCTATCCATCAAATGTCAATCACTGGACTGATCATTGCTTTGGGGCTTTTGATAGACAATGCCATTGTGATTGTCGAAGAGATGACGATTAGAATTCGTAAAGGCATGACTGCTGGTGAAGCAGTTTCTGCAAGCGTAAAACATTTAGCGCTACCTTTGTTTGGTTCAACGGTAACGACCGCATTTGCATTTGCTCCGATTGCACTGATGCCGGGACCCGCAGGCGAGTTCGTGGGGTCGATTGCTATTAGTGTGGTGATCGCAATTTTCAGCAGCCTGTTTTTAGCAATGACCGTCATCCCAGCGGTGTCGGCAAAGTTGATCTCGCCCGCCAAACAAGGGCAGCGGCGGTCCGTGTGGAATGACGGTGTCTCGAACGACTGGTTGACTGGTTGGTACCGACTGAGTCTGAGATTTGTTTATCGCCGACCGATCTTGGGAGTGATACTGGGTGTGTTCCTGCCTGTGTTTGGCTTTGTTTGTGCGACGCAGTTGGATGAACAGTTTTTCCCACCGGCAGACCGTGATCAATTGCATATTGAAGTTGAACTGGGACCAACCAGCTCGATTGCCAATACGTTGGATACAACGAGTCAAATTCGTGAGCTATTGCTCCAAGACCCAGATATTCGCCGAGTCGATTGGTTTGTCGGCGAAAGCGCACCGACGTTCTATTACAACCTGATTGCAAGGCGTTCGAACGTATCACAATATGCTCAAGCGATTGTCCAGTTAAATTCGTTTGATGGGCAGACCCAAAAAATTCATCAATTACAAACTTTGTTGAACGCGAAATTTGCTCATGCTCGCGTGCTGGTTCGGCAACTTGAGCAAGGCCCGCCGTTTGACGCACCGGTTGAAGTTCGATTGTTCGGGCCGAATTTAGACCGCTTGCAAACACTCGGCATGGAAGTTCGCCAAGTACTGGTTGATACGCCCGGTGTGATTCACACGCGAGCCGAACTTGATGACACACTACTGAAAGTATGTCTGAACGTGGATCCAGAAAACGCGAAAGCGGCGGGGTTGAGCCTAACTGAGATCGCTAGCCAACTCAACGCGGCCACAGAGGGTGAAGTTGGCGGAAGTATTATTGAAGCAACTGAGGAACTACCAGTACGCGTGCGATTGAATGATCGATGCCGAGCAAAATTTGCAAACCTGGCATCGCTGGATATCGTGAATTCGAATGCAAACGGATCGGACACCGGGATGTATCAAGGTGTTCCCGTGTCTGCGTTGGGCAACTTCAATTCTAAATCAGAATTCAGCGCGATTCAGCATCTTGACGGCGTGCGAATGAACGAGATTCAAGGGTTCACGCCAGCAGGTGTGTTACCTTCACGAGTGTTGGCCGCATTTGAACAGCGATTAGCGGACAGCAATTTTGTTTTACCCGCCGGTTACTCCTTAAAGTTTGGCGGTGAGTCAGCTAAACGAAACGAAGCGGTCAGTAACTTGATGTCGAACGTTGGAATTTTGGCGGTCATGATGTTAGCCACACTAGTGCTTTCCTTTGGCTCCTTCCGGATAGCGTTTATCGTGGGATCCGTTGGCTTGCTGTCAATCGGATTGGGAATAGGGGCGTTGTGGGTGTTTGGATATCCGTTTGGTTTTATGGCAATCGTGGGCGCGATGGGATTGATGGGCGTAGCGATCAACGACACCATTGTCGTGTTGGCTGCATTGCGGGGTAATCCAGAAGCGAGCGCCGGAAATCGTGAAGCTGTTGTCGAAACTGTTTTGGTCGCAACTCGACATATCGTTTCAACATCGCTGACAACGATGGCTGGTTTTACACCGCTGATCATCGCGGGTGGGGGGTTCTGGCCACCGTTGGCGGTAGCGATCGCTGGTGGGGTATGCGGCGCGACGATCTTGGCGCTGTACTTTGCTCCTTCGGCTTACCTGTTGCTGCTGTGCAACGACGATAACGACCTGGCAAAAATTTAGGTTTTCGAATTGCTGATCGCAGGTAAGTATTGACGTCAGTTTTCCATCGCCAAATGCGATTTCGATATTTTCGGGGCAAAGTCTAATAGGTCCGTGGTGGTAGGTGGCAACGACTACTGTTAACCTTTAGTTTCTGACAATCACCGTCTCATGGAAATTTAAAAGGCGCGAACATGCGAATCTTGTTGACCTCGGGTCCGACTCGCCAATACATCGATCCAGTTCGCTACATCAGCAATGCCTCCAGCGGACGCATGGGATGCTGCCTAGCCGAAGCGTTCTTAGATTTGGGTCATGAAGTGGTAATCGTTTCAGGGCCGGTAGCAATTGACTATCCACCCCAAGCGAAATTGGTACCTGTGGTTTCCACCGAAGAAATGCTGGCAGCTGCGACCGAAGAATTTTTGACGTGTCAGGGAATGGTTGGTGTTGCTGCTCCCTGCGACTACCGACCAATAGTAGTTGCAGAAAACAAGATCAAAAAATCAGGCGAACGACTCCAAATTGAGCTGGTTGAAACCCCCGACGTCGTTGCTTCCCTCGGCTCAAAAAAGCGAGACGACCAATGGACCGTTGGCTTTGCTTTAGAAACTGATGACGCGCACTTCCGCGCGATCACGAAGCTACACCGTAAAAATTGCGACCTTGTGGTTCTCAACGGCGTGACCGCGATCGATTCTTCCGAAACGAGCGTCGAGATTTTCGATCCGGCTGGTGAGATTGTTTTAACCGCCGCAGGTGCCAAGCCAGAGATCGCCAAGTTGATCGCTCAAAAAATTCAAACCGACTTGATTGATTAGTTTGCAGCATCGGCTTTAGCTAAAAATACCGCCTATTGGCGTCTCTCTTTCGGTTCTGTTTAGAAAATGAGTCGATTGCGCTTAAACGCGCAACAACTTGAAGGAGGAAGCGTAAAGACTGAGTAGCCATTGGAATCATTCGGCAAACGATTTTCAAGGAAAAATACTTAAAAGATTTAAATTGACACGACTTGTATCAGAAAAATGCTCGAATAGCCGAGAGTTACCCCAAACTTACACGTCTGATGCTGTTTGGGAAAAGTCCCGTGAGTATGTTTTTTTGAGTGGCTTTTTAAAATTGAACCAGTTCTGAGCGCGTAAACATGGCACCTGTGGTGGTCAAAGCCAAGTCGATGTTACATTGTCCAATCTACTAACGACTCTTAGACTTCTTTTACTCCTGTTCTTTAATGGCCAAACGTAAACCCGAAATTCGCGTTCGCAGCTACGGTATTTATGAACGTTGGGATTCACATGATAAAGATCTACCAAAAATCAAAGAATTCACACTGGACGTGCCAGCAGTGGTCGATATCGAATTTGGTTTGATTGTGAATATCAAAGGCGCTAAAAATCGATTGTTGGATTTCTGTATCGACCACCCCGGGATTTTGGACGCCCAAGGGTTACGCCGACCTCCCTTTGATGGCAGTGAGTACGTAAAAACCAACGACTGGAATTTTTACCTTGGTGACACAATCTGGCTGCCGTTGGAAGACAAACTTGGCCCATGGCGGATGACTGTTGAACTCGATGGAACAATGCTTGCCGATAAAACATTCAATGTCATGGAGCCAATTTCATAAGGTATTTCGCCTGAAATCTCCTGACACGTCGGCTAAGAAGACCTTAGATTACCAATTACAGACGCTTTCTGGGCAACCAATGCCCGCCGCCAATAGGCTTGTGCCTTAAGACAGCAAAAGCCTGTATTTGGGAATATCCGAGATTGTGTAGGATGGGCAGCAAACTAAGGCCACGATACTACCTTAAACTCGTTCTAAGTAATTGAAACATCAGCTGAACTAGCCATGCAACACCAAGAAAACAGCGATCAAAGTTCTGTAACAAACGAAATGCTCGGCGAAGTAAAGCGTCATCTCCTGTGCACGTTCGGCTACGACGGACACGTCTCCGAGGGAAACGACGCCAACTATTTGTATCGCGCGACTGCGGCAACGGTGCGAGATCGATTGAGTACGCCATGGCGAGAGACCCGCAAACGTTTCTCAGCAACGAACCAGCGCAAAGTGCATTACCTTTCATTGGAGTTTTTGCTCGGCCGGTCCCTAAACAACGCGGTGCAAAATCTTAATCTTGACCAACCTCTTCGAGGTGCCATCGAGCAACTTGGTCTTCATATGGAAGAAGTGGTTTCGCAAGAGCACGATGCGGGTTTGGGCAACGGTGGTTTGGGCCGACTTGCGGCTTGTTTTTTGGATAGCTGTGCGAATCTTGCATTACCGGTTGTCGGCTACGGCATTCGTTATGAGTACGGAATGTTTCACCAAAAAATTGAGTCAGGGCGTCAGGTCGAGGCCCCAGATCATTGGTTGCGAGAAGGTAATTTGTGGGAGATTGAACGACCCGAAGACGCCAAAATCATTCGCCTGTACGGACATAGCGAACGCTACATGGACGGTGACGTGATGCGTACTCGCTGGACCGGCGCCAACGAATTGGTCGCAATGCCGTTCGACATGCCGATTCCAGGTTACGAAAACAACACTGTCAATACCTTGCGCCTTTGGAAGGCACAGGCAACCGACGCGTTTAACTTGGAAGAATTTAATGCCGGTAGCTATCCTGAAGCAGTCGCGGCCAAAACACAGGCTGAACAAATCTCGATGGTGCTGTACCCCAACGACGCAAGTGAAAACGGCAAAGAGCTGCGTTTAAAACAACAGTATTTTTTGGTTTCCGCCAGCCTGCAAGATGTTCTTGAACAGTGGGTGCGAAAGCATGGCGAAGACTTTACGGAATTTGGAAACCAAAATTGCTTCCAGCTGAACGACACTCACCCTGCTACGGCAGTCCCTGAGTTGATGCGGTTGCTAATGGACGAACACCGATTGGACTGGGACACCGCATGGGAGATTACCCAACAATGCATGGCCTACACGAACCACACATTGCTTCCGGAAGCGCTCGAACGTTGGTCGGTCAGCTTGTTCAGTAATTTGCTACCGCGATTACTAGAGATCATCTTTGAAATCAACCAAC
The DNA here is from genome assembly GCA_964530985.1 of uncultured Pirellulaceae bacterium. GTDB lineage: Bacteria > Planctomycetota > Planctomycetia > Pirellulales > Pirellulaceae > Mariniblastus. Next base: position 21,330 of record CAZHCH010000042.1, read on the forward strand.
GATTCTTAACCGAAGTTGCTGCCAAGGCTCCAGATGACAAGGAGTTGATCAAACGCGTGTCGTTGATTGAAGAGGGCCATGACCCACACATTCGCATGGCTTATTTAAGCATTGTTGGTAGTTTCTCAATCAACGGTGTTGCTCAACTGCATACCGAACTGCTCAAGTCGGGTCTATTCGAAGATTTTTACAAACTGTGGCCAGAGAGGTTCAATAATAAAACCAACGGAGTAACACAACGTCGTTGGCTGTCCCACTGCAACCCTCGGCTGCGCCAATTGCTGGACGATTCCATCGGCAAGGACTGGGAGAGCAACCTTGAAAAAATTGAACTTTTAAAGCCACTGGCTGATGACGCTGATTTCCGCAAACAATGGCGTGCCGTCAAACTCGCCAACAAACAACGACTGTCCAAGTATGTGACGGAACATACTGGCATTGTTTTTAATACGGAATTTTTGTTCGACGTACAAGTCAAGCGAATTCACGAATACAAACGACAGTTGTTGAATGTCCTTCACGTAATCCACTTGTACGACCAAATCTTACAAGGCAAAACCGAATCGATGGTGCCTCGTTGCGTTTTGATCGGTGGCAAGGCGGCTCCCGGTTACTTTTTGGCAAAGCAAATCGTCAAACTGATCAACAACGTTTCAGATGTAATCAATAACGACCCGAAAGCGAATGACTTTTTAAAGCTTGTGTTCTTCCCGAATTATTGCGTTTCTGCAATGGAAGTGATTTGTCCGGGAACCGAACTGTCAGAGCAGATTTCTACCGCCGGCAAAGAGGCCTCTGGTACTGGCAATATGAAATTTATGATGAACGGTGCGATTACGATCGGCACGCTGGACGGAGCCAATATTGAAATTCGCGAAAAGGCTGGAGCGGAGAACTTCTTCTTGTTTGGGCTCGATGCGGCCGAAGTCGTGGAGGCCAAAAAGACTTACGATCCAAATTTGATCATCGCCGCTGACGAAGACATTAAGCGTGTCGTGGGCATGTTAGAATCAGGGATGTTCTGCCAAGATGATCCTGGAATTTTTGAAATGCTGACTGCTGGTTTGCGAAACCCAGACGACCAATGGTTAACCATTGCTGACCTTCGCAGCTACATCGATGCTCAGCAAGCCGTTGCGGAAGCTTACCGCGATCACGAGCGTTGGGATAGAATGAGCATTGCGAATACCGCCAGCAGCGGTTGGTTCTCTAGCGATCGCACGATTCAGCAGTACGCAGACGAAATCTGGAAAATACAGCCTATCGAAATCGAACAGGTTAAATAAAGTCGCTTGTCTGCTTACCTGCAAAACTTAACGATTCGTCTGGCGCAGGGCGTAGGGAATTTACCCGAGTCCGTTCGGCAGTTACACGTCGACTACTTTTTATCCGCCCAGCGCCCTGATGGAGGCTTTGGTGGACGTGAAGGTGACAGCGATTTGTACTACACCACGTTCGCAATGCGCGGATTATCGATTTCTGGCGAACTCTATGGCGACGTAGCCGATCGCATTGAGGTCTTCCTTAAACCGATGCTGAATTCGCATCAAACGATCGTCGATTTCTTTTCATTGTTCTATGCCGCCAACCTGCTTAAGGTCTCAGCTGGAAACGACATTTTCGCGGACGCTGATCCAAGTTGGCCTGATCAGGTCGCTGAATTTCTGGAGACCCTACGCCGGCCCGACGGTGGATATGCTAAGGCGATGGAAGGGCACGCTGGCAGCACCTATCACACGTTTTTAGTAATTTTGGTATTGGAGTTGATTGAACGCCCCATTCCGTATCCAGAGCGGATCGTTTCATTTTTGGAATCGCAACGAGAACAGGACGGTGGTTGGCGGGAAATCCGAGCCAGCAAACGAGCCGGGACGAACCCGACAGCCGCGGCGGTTGGCAGCCTGCTAATCTTAGACGCGATCGATGAAGCCAAAGACCCGGAGCTGGTCGCGACAACGCTAGATTTTTTGGTCGAAATGCAAACTAGCGAAGGCGGGCTGCGAGCCAACACGCGAATCCCGATCGCTGATTTGCTCAGCAGTTTCACCGGTGCACTAACGCTGGTGGACTTGGAGGCGTTTGACGAAATCGACATCGACGCCTATCGACGATTCGTGCAGTCAATGCAGCTGGAGACGGGTGGATTTCAAGCAGCCGCTTGGGACACGGCTCACGACGTCGAGTATTCTTTTTACGGTTTGGGATGTCTGGCGTTACTGGCCAATGAAGAGTCTAAAGTCTAGCGATTCAATCTCGCTTGTTTTTTAAGATGGGCTGCTTCGAGTTAGCCTCAAAAAACTGTGGGCTATCGCTCTGCGGATCAGTAGTAATCGCGCAGGTAGTGAAGCGTTTGACCCAATGGCTTTGGTTATTAAGGGTGCCATGTTTACGCGATCAGAAATGCACTATTTCTAGAAAGCCCCTCAAAAAGCATGCTCACGGGACTTTTCCAAAAACACGTCCGACGCGTAAGCATGCCAGCACTCAGTAGATACTCTTACCCTCAAAGCCGTGAAGCATGGCACCCACAAGGCCATTCAGTAGAACCAGAATTTTTAGCCACGATATAATGTAGTTCCATTCCGAGGTTAAACGGATTCGTGCACTACAGGCGTGTCGACTTGTGGCATCGCAGCAAAGATCTCGGCGATCTTTTCTTGGCGGTAGCGAAAGATTTTTTCAAGGTCACGTCGCACAAAAAGCTTATGCACCAAAGCTCCTCCGATTGGCTTGTAGATGACCTTGTCTTTTACAAACGTTCCGTTTTCGGTTTCCTCGAAAGTGTGTTCGTGGTGCCAAAGGTGGTAAGGGCCTTTCAACTGTCGGTCGACGAATCGGTAAGGCGGCTCCCACACTGCAATTTCAGTACGCCATTTGATTGGAATTTTGTGAATGCTGATCTGGTAGTCCAGTAATAAACGGGCCTTCATCTCTACCGGCATCGGCGTGAGGATTTTGAAGTTCAAGATTGGCGGCGTGATTCGCTCGAGTTGCTTCGCATCAGCAAAAAACTCAAAAACAGTCTCCAGCGGTTGTTCGACCAGCATTTCCGCTCGAAGCCAATATCCGCTGTCTTTATCGTGTCCAAATTCGATCATCAAATCCATACCTTGTAGGTCAAAACTTCTCGTTGAGTGTTAACCGTTGCGGCGTTTTATAAGTAACCAAAGATCTGGAAAGTCTGGCAATCTATGGAGGGATAGTAGTGTTTTCACGGTTTAAAGATGTTATAAGCACATTTTGATGCGTTAAAACGCTATCAATTGGTCTGTAGTCCGTTGTTATGTGACCAATACGATTCCTGCCAATCTGCCTGGCCGGATTGTCCGTTCCAGCCACATTCGTCGAGTCTTAGAATGCCTTTGCCACGGGCGCCAATGACCTGCAGATTGAGTTCTGTCCAGCTGTTTTCCAAGAGGGAGCCGTGCTTGTGCCTGTTCGGGCGCCCTATTGGTGCGACACCAGATACCTCTCCAATGTGCTTCTCAATTTTCTTGTTTCTTTTAATCCAGTTTTCGGCCGAAGCAAGATATTTACCCAAGTGTTGCTCTCCCCATTTTCGCCGAACGTTATAGTCTCCTTCGGGCACGGGAACTGCAACTTTCGTCGCTTCATTTTCCGAGCTTGCCAACCATGAAAGCGTCATAAAAAAGAAAGCCAAGAATAAAATCACAGCACCCACGATGCTCAAAACACTAAGCAGCAACTTGGTAGCACCATGCTTGGCTTGGGATTTTTTCAACATCACTGATACCTTTTCATTTCGATGGGGCACTATTGAACCGGGAGCTTTTTCTGCTCACTGGCCATCGTTTGACAAGGCAACCTCTTGGGTTGGCGGGTTGATCGACTGGGAGGCAGAGTCAAGACTGAGTGTTTTTTCAAAATGGTCATCGTCGATATAATAGCTTATCGCAGTTGCATACCGTATTTCTTTTTGGGCTGTTTTGTCAGCTTCGAAGAATCGTAGGGCTCGTTTGATTTCAAACTTAGACCATTCGTTAAATAGTTCAGAGCGTTCGATCTCTGCGTAGGTGATCTTCAATTGATTAACAATTTCAGCGTGATGATCGCGTGGCATTAACATCAACCCCATTACAATCCCTTGAGGCCCTGCGCCGCGTTTGAGGTAGCTTCTGCCGAGTTCGTATTCTTTGTCATGCCAGCGGATCTTTCTTCCCCTGGGTGATTCAGGTGAGAGCGACTTTTTCTTTAGCATGCCAATCAGAGGTTCAATCGCATCGGGGTGTCCAATCAATCCGAGCGATTTGGCAACGGTTGTTTGCAAATGCAAGACACCGTCTCCTGTATTGTGGTCTTCGAGTTGGTTGAAGATTTCGATTAGTTCGGGCACAGTGCTGCGGGCTTCTGGCCCCAGTTCGCCCAGTTGCTTCAGAGCATAAATTTGGCAGGTCTCTTCATAGTTACGATGAGTCTTCCTCTCCAATTTGGTGGCTGGTTTTCCAAATTTGTTCCAGTGCAATTGGTCGCCGCGCGCCTGCTCAAGGAGCGTTGCTACCGTTTTGGGAGGAGTCTGTTTAAATTCTCCCACTACTCCGGAATCAACTACGGTCCATCCGAGCCAAAACAACGCAACACAACGCGCGACTAGCTTGAGGTTCTTCGGAAGCACCTTGGCCACCAATTCGGTGCCAACGAACAGGAGCAATGCGATGAATAAGAGTTCGATGATTACTATTGCCATGATATTGAAAACTGCGACGAATCGTGTTGAGCCAGTGTGGCTTAAAAACGTAGTTTTCACATCAAACGCCCGCTCTAATTAATTCATTGTTTCCCCGGCGCTGCAGGGATAAAAGACCGGCTGGGGCGGTTGTAACAGGTAGCGCATAGCTGTCGAGAATCATTAGCCACGATAGTGGCTATCGCAGACATTAAATTCGGTGTGGTGCCATTGGCCACCGAAGAGAAAACCCACAAGCACGGGTTTTTAGAGAAAGCGACTGCAATAGAAGTCAGCCAAAGCACCCCCGGCAGGATTCGAACCTGCGACCTACTGATTAGAAGTCAGTTGCTCTATCCAGCTGAGCTACGGGGGCAAAGGGGTTTTGCCAAGTGGAATATCGTGCTCCAAGGAACTCAATGTTCTAAGGAGCGTCCAGCTCCTAAATTTGACAAGCGGGTAGTATATTTGTTCGCGGCGATCTTGTCGACAATCGTTTACAGTACCGCCTTCAGGTAGATTTTCCGGCTAAAGCTGGTTCTACGAACTGGCCAACTCAGCTTTGATCGGTCATGAGCCTTTGGATCTAAACCGTCAAAGCCGATTTTATCGCAAATTCAATTTTTAGAAACAAGGGCTGAGCATGTTAAAAACAAACCATCCTTTCGTCAGCTTTGCTTGTTTGTTTGCTTTTCAGATTTTCTGTCGGGCCCATCGAACATTGGTCATGATCCTCTTTTTTATGATGGTAAAGAATTGGTCTGTCGTGGCAAAGGGATGCCCGCTGTTGGGACGATGGCTTCAATGTTGGGGGGGCTCTGATTTCCGTCACTGGAATCATTGCTTACAACACTCATCAGGCTCAGGTTGCAACGTTTGCCAAGCAAAAGGAAGCTCGTATCAACGCCGTCAAAACTCAAGAAGCGTACGCATTACTGGCGGAGGCATATGATGACCTTGTCGAATATCGGGGGCAACATGAGGGTCACCTGCCGGCTGATAT